>JARRQF010000073.1:0-35002 GCA_037382065.1 Candidatus Thiodiazotropha sp.
GTGCCATTCACGTTGTAGCGTGATTCACCCAGTAGGTGACCATAACCATCGAAGCTATTTTTTCAAAATCAGAAACTTGTTATTAGAATGGAGCGGTCAACTGATTTTTTTAGGTTTAAGCGGACGTTCTGCGATGCCAAATGAAACATTTGGACCGATAGTGGTGCCAGGACCATATTTGCCATTACACCTCAAAAAACATTAGAATTTGCCAACTTTAATAAGCTGAAGGGCAAGGAATCATGCCAAATATCAAAAAAGAAATAGAAAGCCTTAAAGCAAAAATAGCACGCCTTGAAATAGAACAACAAAAGGCCGAGGAAGAGGCTCAGGCCATCAATACAGCCAATGAACAGATAGATAAGATCCTTAGTGAAACAGGTGTCAGCTTAGAAGCCTACATTGGCTTTAACCTGAAAAAATTCAGCCGCATTGTGCATAAAATCGAAGGCCAGCAACCAGACGCCTTAAAAGTCAGTACTCAAAAAACCACGAAAAAGAGGGGCAGTCGCAAGGGGCGCAGAGCCAGCAAGCCAACCTTAACGGTCAAAATACCAGCTGGCAAGTACGGCAACTTACCCAATCAACCCGATCAAATTTTCGAGGTTAAAGAAAAAGGCCCACGACCCAAGCTATTGAAAGCTTATGCTGAAGAGGTTGGCTTGGAGATTTTTCTGAATCAGTGCCGACTTTAGCAGAATAGCCCGAAAACCCTCGCCCAATGCGGGCGGGGATGAAAGGGTTCAATTATTGGAGTAGGTTGGGCATTGCTATATCCGCCTACCTATACTCCAGGGGTGAAGGCTTCACCAGCCCAAAACCTTGCGCATAATCTACCCCAATATCGATCAATTGCTCCAGAATCAGGTCGCTTTCCACATATTCTGCAACGGTCTGCAAGCCCATAAGGTGGCCAATATGATTGATCGATTCCACCATTGCCTTATCCACTGGGTCATTCAGCATATTGCACACAAAGCCGCCATCAATCTTCAAGTAATCCACCGGTAAGCACTTCAAATAGGCAAAGGATGACACACCAGCACCAAAATCATCTAGGGCAAATCGAAATCCCCGCCTTTTCAGCAAACTTATGAAACGGGTTGCCTGATCAAGGCGACTGACTGCAGCCGTTTCTGTGATTTCGAATGAGATTTTCTCAGCTGGTAGCTCATATTTACGCAGTTGCTCGAGAATATACTCATGTAGTGTGACGTCTCCCAGCGATTGTCCCGATAGATTAATGGCACAACATCCCAATTCATTAAGACGAGCAGGGCTTTGTGAAAGCCATTTAAACGTATGCTCGATAACCCATCTATCGAGGTTCCCCATGATGTTGTAACGCTCTGCTGCTGGTATGAATGCTCCTGGCATGATTTGCTCACCCTGCTCATTCTGCATACGCAATAGCACTTCAACATGCTCATCTCCGATAGCCGTACTGCGTAGCGACATGATCGGCTGCTGCAATAATGAGAAGCACTGCTGATCGATGGCGTTTTCAATCGTGGAGACCAGATGCATTTCTCCCTGCTGACGGTTAATCTCTTCGTCATAGGCTTGATAAACATGAACTCTATTGCGCCCCATATCTTTGGCCACATAACAAGCCGCATCAGCAGCACTCAATGCGCTATGTGGACTCTCTGTATTAGGCCCGATGGCTACGATGCCAATACTCATACCTGTGGAAAAGTTCCGTCCCTCCCAGACAAACCGAAACCCCTTCACCACACCACATATCTGGTTGGCTAGCTGGCTTGCGCGGTTCAAATGGCAGTTCTCTAGTAACAAACCAAACTCATCACCACCTAGGCGTGCCAACACACCTTCATCACCAATCGTTTTCTGTAATCGGTGAGAAAGCTGGCGCAACATCATGTCACCGGCCACATGACCACAAGTGTCGTTAACCAGCTTGAATTGATCCAGATCCATATACAGCAGGACATGCTGTATATGGCGCTTTTGGGAATCAGAAAATGCTGTTCGCAAACGCTGATCGAAGGCGTGACGATTTAATAAATGGGTCAACGAATCGTGGGTAGCCAGAAACCGCATCTCCCGCATCATGGAGCGACTTGATGTAACATCACGAAAAACCGTTACCGAACCTTTGAAGTGGCCATCTTTGCGAATAGGGTAGGTCGAGTACTCTACCGGAAACAGAGTCTCATCTTTACGTAAAAAGGTTTCATCCCTAACCCTTACCGTCTCACCCTGCCTCAATATCACCCGATTGAAAGACTTTCCAGACTCTTCGAACATCCGTACCAGCTTATGGATCGGCTGGCCCTGCATTTCACTGGCCGCAAAACCAAGCATCTCTGCCGCAGCTTTATTGATAAAGGTGCAGCAATCCTGCTCATCAATACCGAAGATTCCTTCTCCGGTAGACTCCAGCAGCAGGGACATCTGCTGATAAACGGCTTCAAGCTGTTTCGATGAGGCTTCAAGGGAGTCGTGGGCAGCTTTATGCGCCTGATTACGTTCATAGTTTTCGATAGCAAAGCCCAAATCACACACCATATCATCTAACAGGCCACGAGTTGTCGGGGTAAAATATCCAGGCTCAAGTGCGTACACAGTCAAGGTTGCAACCACTTTCTCTTTCACCACAATGGGGAAAACCCCAGCTGAGCTTCCTCCGCTTAACCGCGCCAAACGGTGCCAAGGAGTCTTTCCCTGGTCTCCATTGATCTCTTCAATCACTGATGGGCACCTCCCATACACGGCAATAACCAGCGGACTCTCAGCCTGCGGGTCAGTGACGAGATCAAATTTACACACTTTCAAACTATCGCTGTGAATACCTGTGCAGGCGATTGGACGAATCACTTTTCCAGCGCCATCCACCTCACCAATCCAAGCAGCTTTAAAGCCACCAAAAGTCACGGCAATATCACACGCCTCTTCGAATAGTAGCTGTGGAGTCAAATTGCGCAATATTGTCTTACTAGTCTGGGATAGTGCGGTGAATAGCTTCTTTTGTTGATTAATCGCTTGTTCATGGCGTGTGATCTCATTCACCATGTGCTTGAAAGCCACTCTGACTTGTTCCAAATCATTGCTCACCAACAATCGGTTCACTGCAAGATAGTTTCCGTCTGCCAATTCTTGTGCAACCCGCTTGAGACTGGAAACAGGGGCTAGTAGCTCTCGATTCAGCAGCCAGGAGAGGAGTAAGATAGTAAGTAGAAAACCTAATCCGAAGATCAGAGCATTATTCAGCAAAAAACCACTCATTTGTGGTTCAAAGATAGGCGCTATCAATAGCGCGAAATGTGACGCTGGCTCAGCCTGGGAAAAGCTTCTGTAGAGCACCTGCTGTGCAGGCTCGGCAATAATCTGACGATAATCCAAATAGCTGTGTAGAACAAACAGACAGAAAAACACTCCCATCATTAACGCAAAAACTTTTCGTTTTAGCTGCATTGTTCATCCACAGCACAGATTGTACCGCAGCCCCCCTCACAGAGCTTCATTAACTGGAAGCCGGTTAATATGAACAACTCCCACGATAGGCATTCTGATTCTCTTCCTGCATAACAGCTCGCATATCCAGGTTTAGCGAGAGACTTAAACCATCCTTGATCAAGGATGGCCCTATTCAGGCCAGATTTGGCATGAACGTTTTTGCCTGCTGTTTCGGCTCTGCCTGCAGCTGACTTGGACATATTCCGAACCGGCAGGCAGCGCATATTGCGCGGCTGTTCGCCGTTGAGCTATAGCTCATATTGGTAGGCTTGCCATCGTTTCATGCCAAGAATTATCCCCGATCTAGGGAGAAAAACAACGAGATGAGACACTCTGCGTTTTTATTAGGCACATTCACTGTTAAAACCAGGACACGAGCATGTCCGCGCTATTCATTCCCGCCCTGAATAGAGGGGTTTTCCTCGCAGTCTGGATAAATCTAATACCTTAGAGCACTTAGGTCAATGAAACATTAAGAATAACCCTTTACCTCAAAAAGACCTAATAGATCATTTAAGAACTGGTGTCCCAGAGGGGAAGGGCATATGCGATCTCTTAGTGCTAATAGCAATCCCTTATCCACTGCAAACTTCAATTTATCCTCAATATCAGCTAGCGGAATCCCTGTCGTAACCTGAAACAGTGAATGCTCAACCCCCTCATGCAGACGCAGCGCATTCATCATAAACTCAACAACAAGATCCCCATCATTCAATATGCTCTGCCCCTGAATGAACGAACCAGACTCAGATGCCATCATATACTCTGAAGGGTGCCGCTGCTTCCAGATACGCATAATCTGACCATTTGGCATCGTTATTTTTGCATGCGCCCCCGCACCGATCCCCAGATAATCACCAAAACGCCAGTAGTTCATATTATGCTGGCACTTCGCCCCATTTCGTGCGAAAGCTGAAATCTCATACTGCTCATAACCCGCCTGGGCAAGCATCTTCAGGCCTTGCTGCTGCATTTGCCAAAGCCCCTCTTCGTCAGGCAAAGACGGCGGATAGTGATGAAAAGAGGTATTGGGCT
The DNA here is from genome assembly GCA_037382065.1 of Candidatus Thiodiazotropha sp. GTDB lineage: Bacteria > Pseudomonadota > Gammaproteobacteria > Chromatiales > Chromatiaceae > Thiodiazotropha. The sequence goes on from JARRQF010000073.1 coordinate 4,516, forward strand.
CCAGAGTCAATTGATAATAGGAGAGGTGCTCAGTATTGAGGGCAATGGCAGAGGAGAGGTCCTGCTGCGCCATCTCTAGCGTCTGCTTCGGCAAGCCGAACATCAGATCCAAATTAATTCTCTTGAAGCCAGCCTCTTTTGCCAAATTCACGGCAGAGATCACCTCTTGCGGACCATGAATCCTTCCCAAAGCCAATAGTGATTCGGCATTCAGGCTCTGCACTCCGAGTGAGAGTCGATTGACCCCAGCTTGTCGATACCCAGAAAACTCTTCAGCCTCCATCGCACCTGGATTTGCCTCCATCGTAATCTCTATCGAATCACAAAACTCAATCTCTTCCGCTACCCCCATCAATAACGCCGCTATCATGCTGGCCGACATGAGACTTGGTGTTCCACCCCCGATGAATAGAGACGCCAGTGATCGACCCGATAGATACTGCAGATCATTCCTCAGATCTTTCAACAGCGCCGCAACATAGGCCTGTTCTGGCAACTCACTATTCAGAGTGTGGGAGTTAAAATCACAATAGGGGCACTTTCGCACACACCAAGGAATATGAACATAGAGTGAAACAGGAGGAAGGTTCAACCTTTGTCACGAGCTTGCAGATAGGCAAAATCAGAAATCGCACCCCACTCCCGCGACCCTTTGAGAAAATCCATATAGGAGTCATAAACCCTCTTCGCAAAAGCATCTTTACCTGCCAACTCTTCCACCACTTCGCGGGAGTATTTACGCAGCGTTTCCAACACATCATTCGGATAGGATCTGATATCGACCTTATGCTTCTCAACCAAGGTCTTAAGTGCGGCAGGATTGCGTGCGGTATATTCGGCCAGCATCTCCTGATTGGCAACCTTACAGGCATTCAACACAATTGCCTGTAGATCCTTCGGTAAAGCGTTAAATGCCTTTTTATTGATGATCGCTTCCAGGGTCGTACCTGGTTCATGGAAACCGGGATAGTAGTAATACTTAGCCGCTTTGAAGAGTCCAAAAGCTAGGTCATTATAGGGATTCACCCACTCGGTAGCATCAATCGTCCCCGATTGTAGTGATGTAAAAAGTTCGCCTCCGGGCAGATTAACGGGGGTGCCTCCCGCCCGTTTGAGTACTTCGCCCCCCAGGCCGGGAATTCTCATCTTTAAACCCTTGAGGTCTGCGACACTATTAATCTCCTTATTAAACCAACCTCCCATCTGCATACCAGTATTTCCGCCTGGCGCTGGAATCAAACCAAATGGTTCATACAGCTCACGCCATAACTCAAGACCTCCCCCGAAGTAGAGCCAACCATTCATCTCCTGGGCCGTCAGACCAAAGGGAACGGTTGAAAAAAACTGAGCTGTCTCGCTTTTACCTTTCCAGTAGTAGGCCGCACCATGGCCCAACTCGGCTGTCCCTTCCGCAACAGCATCAAACACCTCAAATGCCGGAACCAGCTCTTTCGCACCATATACTTTTATGTGCATGCGCCCACCACTCATCTCGTTGATCACCTCAGCGAGCTTGTTCGCTCCGGTGCCAAGTCCTGGAAAATTCTTCGGCCAGGTAGTCACCATCTTCCACTTAATCTTGGCTTTCGCCTCAGCCACGCGGGCAGTGGAAAGACCGACACCCGTTGCAAGGGCACCAACACCAACTCTTGTAATAAAGTCACGACGTCTCATGTTTATCCTCCGAATTTGATTTTCTTTTTGATTGGCACGAATCTAGTGTGGTGCTTCATACAAATTGACGATTATAGCGTGACGCTAAGCACCTGAACCCGTGCACTCTTTCCCTGACCTTCTGCATTCAGGACCACACCTTCACCAAATTTAGAGTGGCGAACCCGCTGCCCCAGATTAAAACCACCTGTATGAATAGGGTCAAGATAGGGAGACGCGCCATACATCGGCTGACTCATAGAGGGACCAGCACGTACCTCCCGCATTAACTCCATAGGTATTTCACGGATGAAGCGAGAGGGCAGGGGATAACTATCGCTACCGTGCAGACGACGACTCTCTGCATGACAAAGATATAGGGTTTGCATAGCGCGGGTGATGCCGACGTAGCAAAGCCTGCGCTCTTCCTCCAGGCGGACTGGATCACCAGAGGACATGCTATGTGGAAACAATCCCTCCTCAACACCCACCAGAAATACCAGAGGAAACTCGAGTCCCTTAGCGGAATGCAGGGTCATCAACTGTACACAATCTTCATGAGGATCACCCTGAGCCTCTCCAGATTCCAGAGCAGCACGGGAGATAAAGGCCGCCAACGCATCCGGAATATCATTATCCAAAACCTCAAACTGACGCGTAGCATTGACCAGTTCCTCTAGATTCTCTTTTCGATCCACCCCTTTGCCATCACGACTCTTTTCAAAATGACCGGGTAAACCACTGGCATTGAGCGCCTGCTCCACCTTCTCCGGCAAACTCAATCCTTGTGTATCTGCCCGCAGTTCATGCAAAAGATCGAGAAAACCCTGCAGTGCGCTGGATGCCCGTTTCGGCATAAGTCCCTGGCATGGGCCCGCACTGAATCCATAGTCTTCGGACCGATTCCTCTTGGCGGCATATTAACCGCTCTTTCAAAACCGATGTCATCATTAGGATTACTCAGCAAGCGCAGATATGAGAGAGCATCTTTAATCTCGGCTCGCTCGAAAAATCGTAATCCGCCATAGACCCGATAGGGGATAGCCGACTGCATTAGCGCCTCTTCAAACAGACGGGACTGGGCCGTGGTACGATAGAGGATCGCAACTTCCGTGCGAGTATGCCCCTCCTCAATAAATTGCTGGATTCGTTCAATGACAAAGCGAGCCTCATCGACCTCATTAAATGCAGAGTAGAGATTGATCGGATCTCCCTCTCTATCTTCCGTCCATAGCTGTTTACCTAACCGAGTGGGATTATTGTTAATCAAAGCATTGGCAGCACTCAATATGTTTCCGGTGGAACGATAGTTCTGCTCCAGGCAGACCAGCTTGGCCCCCTGAAACTGCTTTTGAAAGCTCTGGATATTCTCAACCTTGGCGCCGCGCCAGCCATAGATCGACTGATCATCATCTCCAACAACAAAAAGATGATTTTTCGGACTGGCAAGCAGGCGCAACCAAGCGTACTGGATAGCATTGGTATCTTGAAACTCATCTACCAAAACATGCTGAAAACGGGCCTGGTAGTGCTGTAGCAAATCTGGTCGGTCACGCCAAAGCTCATGGGCTCGCAATAACAACTCGGCAAAGTCAACCTGCCCACCCCGTTCACAAGTCTCCTGGTATTCACGATAGATCCGTATCATCTGACACTGATAAGGGTCGCCGCCATCATCCAGATGCTGAGCACGCAACCCCTCATCCTTACGACCATTAATAAACCACTGAACCTGCCTTGGCGGCCAACGAGCTTCATCCAGATCAAGGCTTTTAAGCAAACGCTTGATGAGACGAAATTGATCATCCGAATCGAGAATCTGGAAGTTCTGGGACAGACCCGCCTCTTTCCAGTGCGCACGCAACAGACGGTGGGCCAAGCCATGAAAGGTACCTACCCACATACCACCAATAGGCTGGCCAAGTAATGCTTCAATGCGCTGGCGCATCTCTCTGGCAGCCTTATTGGTAAAAGTTACGGCCATCAGCGACCAGGGCGTGATATTTTCAACCGCCAACAGCCAAGCGATTCTGTGGACTAAAACACGGGTTTTGCCACTCCCGGCACCAGCAAGTACCAGCAGATTACCAACCGGCGCAGTAACAGCATCGCGCTGAGCGTCATTAAGGGGGTCGAGTATTAGAGAGACATCCATCCGGGTATGATACTAATCTTGGCATGGTAAAAGCCAGATTACTGATCTGAAGCAGTCATGGAGACTTGCATTTATGCCAAGATTTATTGAACCTAAAAAATAAACAACAGACTCTCATGAGGCCCTTCATGCAGATATTGGCTGGTGATATCGGCGGTACCAATACCCGGCTTGCCCTATTTGAAACATCTCGTCACAATCCTTTGTTGGCCACCCTTGAGCAGACCTATTCCAGTACTGCCCACCCAAGCATTGAGTCAATTCTTGAGCTGTTTATAAAGCAACACAAACTACCCCGAATTGAACGTGCCTGTTTTGGCCTGGCTGGCCCTGTCATTAACCAGGTATGCGAAACAACCAACCTCCCATGGCGTGTCGCTGCCACTCAGATTAATCAAAAATTCGGTTTTAACAGCACCTGGTTACTCAATGACCTGGAAGCAAATGCCTGGGGCATCGAAACCCTCTCCACAGCTGATCTACATACCCTAAACCCTGGCGCTTCCAACCCAAGCGGAAACCGCTCCATCATTTCAGCTGGTACTGGCCTCGGTGAAGCCGGCCTCTACTGGGATGGCGATGCTTATCACCCTTTCCCTTCAGAAGGAGGACATACAGACTTCAGCCCAAGCACCCAGCTCGAGTTCGCACTGTTTGAGCATCTATCTGAACGCTATAACCATGTCAGCTGGGAACGGCTGATCTCAGGTCCAGGTATTGAAACGCTCTATCGTTTTCTCAGTCACCAACAAAATGTTGCAACGCCTCAGTGGCTACAAGAAATGATGAATAGTATCGGTATCGCACCCGCCATCTCGCAGGCAGCCCTTAACCAAACGGACCCAATCTGCGAGGATTCCCTTGATCTGTTTATTCGTCTCTATGCCCGAGAAGCAGGCAATCACGCCTTGAAAATCATGGCTACGGGAGGTGTCTATCTGGGGGGCGGTATTGCACCTCAAATAGTGCCGCTTTTACAGCAAGGGAGTTTTATGAGTCTCTTTTTAGCCAAAGGTCGCATGCAACCTATTATGGAATCGATGCCGGTGAAGATTATTCTCAATGACAAGACTGCGCTCAATGGTGCGGCACGATACGCCTCGCTGCGTTAAACCTAAAAAAATCAGTTGACCGCTCCCTTCTAATAACAGGTTTCTGATTTTGAAGAAAATAGCTTCGATGGTTATGGTCACCTATTGGGTGAATCACGCTACAGCGTGAATGGCACGCTTGTGAGCAAACATAAGAGCGGAACGGACCATCAGGATCAAACCACGCTTAATTAGTCAAATGGCTTAGGTAGCGGCGTCTTATCAGTTGAAGGTGGAAGAATAGGTATCAGAAATGAGGGCTGTTCGCCGGTCAGCGTCTTAAGGAAAGCCACGATCTGCGCGTTTTCTTTGTTGGAAAATTTCTTGCCCAACTGTATGCGCCCCATAATATTAACCGCTTCTGTCAAAGTTTTTGCCTCACCATCATGGAAATAGGGGTAGGTCATCTCCACATTTCTCAGTGTTGGAACCTTAAACTTGAAACGGTCGGCATCTTTACCAGTAACGCCACTCAGGCCCTTAGCTGGGTTATCGGTCTTATAGGGTTCGATAAGACCCATTTTCTGGAAGGAGTTACCCCCCACAGCCTCACCGTTATGACAAGCAGTACAACCACTCTTTTTAAACAGCTTATAGCCAGCAAGTTCATCTTCATTCAGTGCCGTTTTATCGCCCAATAACCACCGGTCAAAAGCCCCATTTGGCGTCACCAATGTCTTCTCAAACTCAGCAATGGCCTGAGTCACTTCATCAATAGTAATTTTATCCGTGCCAAATACCTCTTTGAATTCCATAACATAATCAGGAATCGACTCCAATACCTCAACCGCCAAGGTATGAGTAGCCGCCATTTCGCCTGGATTGGCGATTGGTCCACCCGCCTGAGCCTTAAGATCTGCGGCCCGGCCATCCCAGAACTGCGCTAGATTCAGGCTTGAATTGAGTACTGTCGGAGCATTGATCGGACCCTGTTGCCAGTTGTGGCCGATAGAGGTCTTTAAATTATCGGTCCCACCCATACTCAAGTTGTGACAGGAGTTACAAGAGATAAAACCAGACTTGGAGAGACGTGGGTCAAAATAGAGCTTCTTACCCAGTTCGACCTGGCCAAGATTGATATTTTGCACTGGTTTGATTGGCTGAATAGGCTCTTCTTTTGCTCCAAATACACTGGTGGAAGCACCTAACAAAAGAAACATCATCGTCGTAAATTTATATTTCATTATCCTTACCTGATTGTTTTTAAATTAGAACCCATAGCTGGACAAGGTGAAATGAGACAATTGCCCTATAGCGTGATTCCCCCAAATAGATAGCCTCTACATCAAAGCTATTTTCTGCACTAGGCTTATCATTATCATCAGTCCCATCGTGATGAGATTCCATAACGCAAATGCCTACGAAATTGAAGATAATACATTAAGTCTGTAAAGACTTTAGAATTTGTCTAAATACAAAACAATGACGTGGATCAATATCCAGAAAAGGCAATTGGCGTAGCGATTCTGCTTAATGAAGTTAGTACAGGGTACTAAACTATACAAGGTGGGAATTGGGGGCTCTGCTGAGAAGAGGTGTCTGGTGTTTCATTTTTAACCCGAATCACTAGGTCAACGACCGCCATGGCTGTTCCATCGGGCAGGTCCTGTGGAATGAAATGTGGCTCCAGGCGCGCTTTCATGTCAATCAAATCACCTGTATCGACATTGTAGAAGTGGTGGTGGTGACTGGTATTTGAGTCGTAGAAAGTCCGACTAGCATCGATAAAAATCTCACGTACCAAGCCCTTTTTCACAAATAGCCCAAGGGTATTGTAAACTGTAGCCTTTGATACCTTACTACCAACCTTTTTTACAGCATCGAATAACTGGTCTGCGGTCACATGTTGATTTTGTGCAAACAGAACATCTGCAATATCTCGCCGCTGCCGGGTCAGATTAACCCCTCGAGAGAGCAATAATGCCTCAACATCAACTGCTTCTTTTCCAGCTTGAGTATCGTTCAATTCCATTCGCGTAGTATAGAGGTTCTTGCTTTAAAATGCCACAAATTGTGAACTGCCGCTCAATTTCACATCGGCAAAGTAATGCTCTCAATAACATCTCACATCGAGAGGGCAGCACCAATGAAACAAATAGTCGAACTTTTATTAGGTAAAAGCTATCAATGCCATTGAAAAGACCATTAGCTTCCAATTGATTTTAGAACTATTCTAGATAGTAACGAAGATGTCGAAGTGACACTACGTAATGTAAAACCAACCTAAAAATCTGCAGTTAAACATGGATTTTTCACGAGTATTTGCCACATTAAGGTAACACCCAATGGGTGAGAAAAAACTCACTACTGATCGACTTATCATTAACTCATATCAGATATAAGCAATCAACTGCAAAATCAAAAACCAGACAACCCCATCAATTTGGAGAATAAAATATGGAACTCAAAGGCAGTAATACCGAGCAAAACCTAAAAGACGCATTTGCTGGAGAATCACAAGCTAATCGTCGCTATCTCTACTTTGCCGCCAAAGCCGACATCGAAGGCTACAACGACGTAGCAGCCCTGTTTCGCTCTACCGCAGAGGGTGAAACCGGTCACGCTCATGGCCACCTAGAGTATCTCGAACAGTGTGGTGACCCGGCAACAGGTCTTCCCATCGGACCAACCGGAGATAACCTGAAAGCCGCCGTTGTTGGTGAAACGCATGAATATACTGACATGTATCCAGGCATGGCCAAAACTGCCCGCGAAGAAGGTTTTGATGAAGTCGCCGACTGGTTTGAAACCTTGGCCAAGGCAGAGCGATCTCACGCCAACCGTTATCAAAAAGCACTGGATGAGATGGCGTGATCCGTAGCCAGTAACAGATTTAACCTAAAAAGATCAGTGGGTAACCAGCTCCATTGAGCGATTATTCAGGAATAATTGTGGTGCTTCATACAAATTAGCAAATTAGTCCCTGAATGGAGCGGTCAACTGATTTTTTAGGTTTACCCTGTCAGCAGGAGATTACAGGCGACCTGTTGACAGGGCGCCTTGCCTAAATCAGGAGGTGATTCCATGGCAGTAGTACCCACCGGTCATAAAGAAGGTAACCTGGAGGCCCCTACCAGACATCCCATTGACTGGAAAAAACCAGACTATTACAACGAGCAGAATTTAATGGAAGAGATGGAGCGGGTCTTTGACCTGTGCCACGGATGCCGACGCTGTGTTAGCCTCTGTCAAAGCTTCCCAACCCTATTCGACTTGGTGGACGAATCGGAAACGTTGGAGGTTGATGGCGTCGCAAAAAACGACTATTGGCAAGTGGTCGACCACTGCTATCTGTGTGACCTGTGTTACATGACCAAATGCCCCTATGTCCCACCGCATGAGTGGAATATCGACTTTCCTCACCTGATGCTGCGGGCTAAAGCAGTAAAATACCGCAATAGCAATGTCAAACTGCGCGATCGCCTCCTCACCAGCACAGATAATCTGGGCAAACTGGCCGGAATCCCGATTGTATCTGGAGCAGTGAATATCTTAAATAAAGCCAAGAATTTTCGTGAAATTCTGGATCACACACTCGGCGTACATCCAGAGGCTAAACTACCGGAATTTCACAGCAAAACATTACGAAAACGCTTGGCGAATAAAATGGCCATCCATGCCGAAGGTATCCCAGCCGGGACAACCAAGGGAAAAGTTGCCCTATTCAGCACCTGCTATGGTAACTATAACGAACCCCACTTGGGCGAGGATCTGGTTGCCGTCTTTGAACACAACGACATACCAGTCACCATCGCCGAAAAAGAGCAGTGTTGCGGTATGCCAAAACTGGAATTAGGTCATCTCGAGGCTGTGGAAAACGCGAAAAATGCCAACATCCCAATATTAGCTAAACTAATCGATGAGGGTTGGGACATCGTCGCCCCTGTACCTTCATGCGCATTAATGTTTAAGCAAGAGTTGCCATTACTCTTTCCGAATGATCCAAAGGTGAAGAAAGTCGCTCATGCGATATTTGATATATTCGAATACCTCATGATCCGCAACAAAGCAGGGCTTCTAAAAACAGACTTTAAACAGGGCTTAGGCAAAGTCGCCTACCATGCGGCTTGCCATCAAAGGGTACAAAATGTTGGAGCGAAAACCAAAGAGTTGCTATCTCTGATCCCCGACACCCAGGTGACCATCATTGAGCGCTGTTCTGGTCACGATGGGACTTATGCAGTCAAAAGTGAATTTCATGAGCATGCTATGAAAATCGGCAAACCAGTAGTCAACCGAGTCAAGCAAGCTGAAGCGGATCACTATGGAAGTGACTGCCCAATGGCGGGACATCACATTGAAAACGGTTTACGTAATGGCAAACAGCCTGAACACCCCATTAGCCTAGTCCGAAAAGCTTACGGTATCTAAAAATTAAGGAGTATGACATGTCAAATGAAGGCTACCACGAACCACTCGAAGAGCTAAGCAATGAAACTCGAGATATGCATCGCGCCATCGTCTCACTAATGGAGGAGCTTGAAGCAGTTGATTGGTATAACCAGCGCGTTGACGCCTGCACTAACCAAGAACTACGTGCCATACTCGCTCACAACCGAGATGAAGAGAAAGAGCATGCTGCCATGGTACTCGAGTGGATTCGCCGCCAAGACGCCAGTTTTGACAAAGAGCTAAAAGACTACCTCTTCACCGAAAAAACCATTGCACATATTTAATTTTAGGAACTCACCATGGCCCAGCTTTATCCGACAGACCTCTATACTCTTGAAGAATATGCACGTATCCGCAATGAGTTCAGAGTCCGCGTCATTGACCACAAGAAAACCCGGTGCCTTCCCATCGGCCCTCACGTTGTGCTCTATTTCGAAGATGAATTGACCATGCAATATCAAATTCAGGAGATGTTGCGCATCGAACGCATTTTTGAGCCTGAGGGTATTCAGGAGGAACTTGATGTATACAACCCACTTATACCCGACGGCACAAATTGGAAGGCCACCTTAATGATTGAGTACTCCGATGAGAAAGAGCGCAAGCAAGCACTCACTCAACTCATCGATATAGAAAAGGCCATATGGGTACAGATTCAAGGATTTGAAAATGTGCGGCCTATTGCCAACGAAGACCTCCAACGCACGACAGAAGAGAAGACCTCAGCAGTACATTTTCTACGCTTTGAACTAACTCAGGAGATGATCGACAGCCTGAGGAATGGGGCCCACCTCTCGGCAGGGATTGACCATCCCGCCTATCACCACACCGTTAAAGATCTAGATTCCTCAGTCAAGGCTTCACTCCTGAAAGACCTGCATTGAGCCGTCTCATCCGGACAATAGATGACAATTTCGGGCCTGCTTCTACCACACTGCCACTATTTAACCTAGAATAGGCAGTTAAACATGGATTTGTAGGAAATCTTGGCGCACACACCTTGGCATTGTTCTTGTTAATAGCTATTTCCTTAACAACAACAATAATGTAACAGGGTGCGCCGAGACTTTTCACAAATCCATGTAGCATTAACTTATGACAGATATCAGCGATCAACTACAGAATCTAAGTTTAATCCTTTTGGAATTTGATCATTGATTATTGAATATTGATAAATTATCTGGTATATCAGTCAGTTGACGAAAGATTCAAAGCTTCTAATATTCCGGAGTACGCATTAAAAGCACCAATCTCCAGGCTGTCGAAAAACGAATATTAAGGATATTTTTATGCTGATCTCTAAAAAACCGCTCTGGCAGAAGCGACTGCTCTCCACCCTCAACTCCTTAACCTTTATCGCCATACTTGGCTGCAGCTCAGCATCAAAACCGATTGCGGAAATGTCGGCGGCTGAAACAATGGTTAACGCCGCAGATAATGAAGAAACCACCCAATATGCTCCTATCATAATAGATCGCGCCCGGCAGAAATTAAAATATGCCAAAGCAGCCTTAGCCAAGAGGAATAACGAAGAGGCAAAAAGACAGGCCGAAGAGGCACAGGCTGATGCGGAATTGGCCCAGGCAATCTCCTCCAAATCGCAAACAGAAAATGCCGTCAAAAAACTTGAACACAGCATTCAGATGTTGCGTGATGAAATCATGCGCGCCAGAAATAGATAAAAAGATAGAAAGACAACCAAAATTCAGAGGGACCCTCCATGCCTCGCATACGATACCATTCGATCACTTCAGCTATTCTGGCAGTAGTGCTAATCAGTTGTAGTAGTTTACCAAAGAACCAGGCACTAACAGAGGCTGAGAAAGCCTATTTTGAGGCCAGACAGGATGAGCAAATATTGCGTTACGCCTCATCAGACTTGGAAAGGGCCGCAAATGCACTCAGCAGAGCTGCCCAAGCCAAGAAAGATGTAGATATGACCTCTCTTGCCTATGTCGGCAAAATACGCACTGAAACAGCCCGCGTCATTGCACAACGGAAAGCTGCTGCCGCCAAACTCGAAGAGCTAGGCAGAATCAATGACCGTGAGAGTATTAAAGCAAGAGACCCAAAAAGTCGGCCTGAACAACAAGCCAAGAGTCAATCCCTTAGCGACCAAGAGAGGGCCCAGCTTAATCGGAAAAATACCATGGCCAACGCGGAAGCTCTTAATAAGGAGATGGAAAAGCTACAAGCCATGAAGACAGAACGCGGCATGGTCATGACGCTGGGTGACGTGTTGTTTTCAAGTGGTAAAACCAACCTCCTCCCCGGCGCCATGAACACCATTGATAAATTGGCTAATTTTCTTGCTGAGTATAAAGAAAAGACCGTTTTAATTGAAGGACATACTGATAACGTCGGTTCTGATGCATTCAATCTGAAGCTCTCAGAAAAACGTGCTAACTCAGTCAAGGAGGCACTGATTCAGGTCGGGGTAGATCCCTCCCGTATCGACATCCTTGGGTTAGGAGAATCCTCCCCTATCACTGATAACAGCACCCCTGCCGGACGCCTGAAAAACCGTCGAGTGGAGATTGTAATCCGTGACTGATTAGCAAAAACTAATCAGACCTAAACATCTTGCCCCTTAGGGCTACAACAACGTTTTTGATACCACCGAGAGCAGACACACGATGACTGAATAGCGGGGTACTCATGTACGGCGCTGCAACTCCTTGGAAAGCGGGCTATTCCACGCCATGCAGGAATACACAAGTGTCGTGGATGCAGGAGCGACACTTGCCCTGTACCACACAAACGCACCCTTCACGTTGTCCAATTAATCTTTTTGGATTGAACCTAAAATAGATGAAGCTCGAGATAATTCCTGAAATGTGAAGCATATCTGAGGGGGTATCGAATGATGCACTGTTTTGCCTGATCCGCATTGACTAAACATTGCCTCACAACGCAAATTCCCAAGACCTGCTTGACGATTTTATGACAGTGAGTCAAGCTTTCCTTTTGCTTTACTTAGCATAAATAGTCCAACTGCCATTGCAAGAAACATCACAACAGCTATTCCGAACGCCACCCAGAAATACCATGTTATCCCCCATATAAAATAGATCGTAATCGCTACAATAGAAACAATAACAGATTGCACAACAGCCTTTTTCAGCCCGGCATAAGCATCTTCCATCCTATTATCCATCAGCTCTTTTACTTGCTGCTGGGCTTCATTTAGCTCTTTTCTTTTATTTTCTATCACTTCAGTCATCTTATTTTCTACCATTTCATTTCCTTTTTATTAAATTAGCAACCCAATCAAAAAGCCTCACACTCCACTCTTTTTTTGATTGCTCAGTGCTAAACTTCAAAAATTCAATCGTATCACTTAAGGGACTCTGGTTATTACGCCCACCATTTTCAATATTCACTTCGCGATCATAGGTTGATTCATTAATATAGACACGAGCAGCCACTACCCATTTTTTCTGCCTTGAATAACCAATATATTTGTGAATCAAAGAAAATATACTCAGACCTATCATCAAATACAGCCATACAGATTCTGGATAAAACCACGCCAACTCAACAAACAAAGCCAAGCCAAGTAGAATCAAGTTACGCTGCAACTCATAATTTGCGTTAAGCGTTTTACAGAAGAGATCGAGTTCATGAAGATAAAATATTTTATCACTTATAACAACACCATCAAAGTTGCTCATCGCAAGCATGTTATTAATTTTTAACTGTATCAAACCGATATTAGAAATGCTTTTCTTATTCCAAATCTTAAATATTATTTTCCACCACGGTCCTTGAAACAGTTTAGTATCATCTATTTCCGCATTAAGAGCATCAATATCTGCCAAACCATACAACTTAAAATTATAATCTGTAACTTCATTATCCAATAAATCACTATCGACCATTGAATCAGCACCTTCCAATTGACCACTATCGGATTCATAGCCTGGTATTATATAGCCCAAAAACTTTTCCTCCAATTCCTCCAATTCCTCAAATAATTCCCCAGGGAAATTTCACCACAAAGAGCCAACTTTCGTGCATAATCCAAAAAAGATCAGTTTGGCAGCGTGATTCACCCAATAGGTGACCATAACCATCGAAGCTATTTTTTTAAAATCAGAAACCTGTTATTAGAATGGAGCGGTCAACTTATTTTTTAGGTTTAACCTAAAAATAACTAGTTTTCAGCCGATACCCGGGTCTTGGACTCAGCAAGAATCCAACTAATGGCAAAACCTGCAGAAATGGAACTTCGCTTGGCCACAAGAGAACTCTCTTCAAAAGCGGCGCCGCTCAGTGTGTCGTAGCGAACGTACGCACCCATCCAAACACGCTCATAACGTTTTGACAATGACGCTAAGAATTGGCTACCACTGTAGCCACCTCTTGCCTGGTAAGCAGGACGATTGGCAGTAGCGTACTCTGGTGCAACACTATAAAAATAGTCATGCTGCTTCTCGGTGGCATAGATCGGACCAGCAACGAAGCCAAGACTCCAACCTGGCATAGCTGGTAGGTCGGAAATGTCATAACTCAGGTTGGGCGAGAATACCCAACCGATTGAATTCGGTGAACTCTCTACTGTGAAAGCGGCGCGTGCTGGCAGCCTCAGTCTGAGAGTACGCGTATAGGCGTCATTGCACCAAAGTGTATAGTCTATCTGAGGCCCTAATTCAGCGGTCATATCAAGATCTGGCATAGCCTCACTTACATCGTCATCGCCACGCTCAGTTGGTGGTGAAACCGATAGACTCAGAGTTAAATCGAAGCCCTGGTAGTCAAATAAACTGCCACGAATACCGTGGCGATCCGCCTTGAGAAAATCGCCGTGATAAACAAAGTAAGGTACCGGCATCAAAAAGTTGTAGATCTTGTCTGAGCCACGATAAGCTGGAAAACTTAGCGCGCCGATACCGATACCAACCTCCCAGAGAGGCACATCATTGGCAATGGCTGACGCGCCCCAGAAGAAGTGCGCAGCCAGAAAAAAGCATCGAATCTTCATCAATCTCATACCAGGAATTTTCCAGAGGATACAGCAGCATTTCTCTTTTTCGGCATATGTAAAAGTCACGGACCTGGCTTTTGAGGTTCTTCGTTTAGATTTTTTCCCTCGAATAATAGCTATTCCAAACTTCAAGCGCAGGCCTTGCATTTAGATTTTCGTCATATAATCCAGTATCTTTCCATATCTTTGAGATATCATCCTGCCCCAACATGCCATTCCAGAGGGCATCATAATCAACAACAGTAAACCAGATAACAAACTCCATGGATAAATCTTGTGCACTGGTCAATACCGAAGAAACATAATCACTTTGCTTATCTACATTACTTTGTTCAGAATAACTGAAGCTAGGAACGGTTAGGTCTTCGGCGATCCAACCAGTTTCTGTAATAGCAATGGGCTTACTGCCTGCTATAGATAACACCTGACTAAGCCAGTTTAAAGGCATATTTGCCGGATCACCCTTATCAGTATGCTCATAAAACGCATAGGGGTAGACACTTACCCCAACCACATCAATAAAATCAGATATCCGAGAAAAATTAGATTCAATAAGTAAAGCATCACTTGAACCAGGGCTTTTCAGCGCAATTGAAGCCATTAGCGGTAAGTCTGGATAGACGCTCTTAATATTCTGGTAAACCCTCTCTGCAAAGGTTACAAATTCATCAAACTTAAGAGGATCATTCAGAATAAGATCACTTACTTCTGGCGCATAATTAAAATATGCAGGATTAAAGCGTTCTATCATTTGCAGGGCAAAGTTACTGTAGGCTTCGGCAACTTCTGGATTATTAAAACTCCTTTTATCCCAGGGTGACTGGCGTGGTTCTTCTCCGTTATCTCCCCAATTAGACGCCAAGCCATCTCGCGATCCATTTAACGAGTCTATCGATAAATAGATAGCTTTACCTGAATGAGTTTGATCTATCTTTGATGAAATTTCTTCGTCTATACTGCTAGGCAATTGCATTCCTGAATATGCCTCTTCCCAGGGCACGCCACTCATCAAGTGATGAGCCACAATATCGCCATTATCCTGAACTAGCGTATAGGTATATGTTGTTGCAGATTCAGTTGTATCATATGGCCACGGAGTAAAGCCCATGGCAAATGATCGTGTTTCTACAGGCGGTGTTGTTACCACAGGGGGTGCTGTTGCCTCAGGGGGTGCTGTTGCCACAGAGGGCGTTGTTGCCACAGGGGGTGTTGTTGCCACAGGAGGCGTTGTTGCCACAGGAGGTAATGTATTTTCTGTAGCATCATTACTTAATTCCCCATTACCAGAAAGTGCAAAAAAGAGAGTCAGCCATTGAAAAAAATTGTCCACTATTATTATTCTCCACAAAACTTTTTGCGTTTAGTTGATGGCCATTTGAGATAACCCATTAAGCAAATTATCCACTTTAATACCTTAGCTTTGCTTGATACTAGTTCTTTAGTATTGGACTATCTCAGAAAATTGCTATTTCTCTTGCATTAAATCATATTCAAATCAGTACAATTGGTATTCAAAGCACAATTCGTGCAATAACCGCCTTTTGATTCTACCTCTCCTCTCGCAGTTGACATCTATACTTTAGGGTCGGGGAAAAACCGGTTGACAGATCTATTCTGTATCTAATTTGCTAATTTTTCTGAAAATTATTCAACTTTTTTAGGTTGAAGCACCAACTCGTAACGTGTGGTATGAGCCTATTATGTAGGATGTGGTGAGGCACGAACCGCATCATTAATGTTCGTGAGCCACCCCACTATTGATGCGGTTCGCACCACTCACCGCATCCTACGTAATCACGAATTTTATCGCGTATTCAAAAGAGTTACCTACTATTTCACTACGAAGCACACGAAGGGTTACATCTTTCGTGTGCTTCGTGGTGACATTTTTTGGAGTCAATGTGATGGAATAACTCGTAACCTGCGGTATGCGCCTATTATGTAGGATGTGGTGAGGCACGAACCGCATCATGGATGTTTGTGAGCCACCCCACTATTGATGCGGTTCGCACCGCTCACCGCATCCTACGTAATCACGAATTTTATCGCGTATTCAAAAGAGTTACCTACTATTTCACTACGAAGCACACGATGGGTTACATCTTTCGTGTGCTTCGTGGTGACATTTTTTGGAGTCAATTTGATGGAATAACTCGTAACCTGCGGTATGAGCCTATTATGTAGGATGTGGTGAGGCACGAACCGCATCATTAATGTTTGTGAGCCACCCCACTATTGAAGCACCAGCATCAACGATCCAGTTGAATCAAGTGCTTACCATTGTCATAACTGATCAGTTATTCACAACTATCAAATTTCTCAGTAAAGGGACCAATGGAGCCTCCCATACAATTACCCTTTTCATCAAAAACAGTCAGAATCTCTTTCGTTTCACAGTTGTATGTCATTTCAGCTTTCCCATCTTCTCCTTTCTTAACAGTAATCGCTTTAATTCCCTCTACGTCAGGTTTGAACACCTTATATGATCCGGCATGAGTACAAACGGCTTCCATTCCAGAAAGAACATGCGAAACACATGATCTTGCAATATGAGCGTTATCACCAGACTTAATGAAAGGTTTAATTGCTTTCCAGTCTATAGTAATGTTTAGATCATCCTTCATTGTACATTTTGTTTTCAGCCTCTCGATCTCTTCATTTATATTATCAAGATCATTCTGCTTTACAATTCGGTAATTTTCAGAATATGCACTACTCATACATAAACTTAATACTAGCATTACTGACACTGACATCATTTTTTTCATAATAACTCCATTAAACATTTGCTAATTATTCACACTATAGTGGCTCAATATTTCCTGAGGAGGTATTAAAGGTACATCACTTAGATACATTTTTATTGGCTTTCCAACAAGCCCCTTAGCAGTTACTTCCACTTCAGAAACTAATGATCCATTTATCAAGCTAACTTTCCCAAAATCTACGATACTTCGGAATGTTTTAGGGATTCTTTTACCCGGCGTTATCTCATCATAATATGTTTTTATTGTACTCCCTCCTTTCTGTAAAAGAATGGTTTTTTCATCCCAATCACTTTCAAGTTGCTGGTAGTAAGCTAAATATTTGCAAAAACACCTATGGAGAAGAGCACTAAAAAAATACTGACTAGTAATTTAAATTTCACAATAATTTCACTCCTTGGAAATCATGCCTCAAGATTTACGCTTTGCATTGAAATAGACCCAACACACAGGCCTCATCCGGCCTTAAAAAGCACGAAAATTATAATATCTGTTAGCACTTATTGTTTTTTGGTAATTTCACACTCTTTTCCTTAAGAGCCCTGCAAACATTTTCAAGGTAGACACCTTTGCCATAAATAGTATCTTCAGTAAGCTCGTCTTTATAATATTCCCAACAATGCTTAAAGAGGATATCCTTACTCATAAGTATAATATTCTTCTTAATTGTAGGGCTACGAAAAACTCCGTCAGCTGCTGTATAAAGCCCATTGTGAGTACAGCTTTCCGAAGAATTATTAATACTTACAGAGCGCTCAAAAAATGGTAACGATGCTACATTTCCTGCAGCTCGTCTGATATATTCTCCAGCCTTAAGCAAATAATCTGAATCCTGGGGCAGCTTATTAAAATGAGTCGTAAAGAAGGAAGTGCAATACTCCTCGTTGCCATTTTGAAAATTATCTTCATGGCAGCTTTGAAGAAGCGCTAAGCTTGCTGCTTTTAATTGTGGAATTATCTCTTGAGACTCAAGAAAAGATGGATATTCAAGAAAAACAAACTCGAGTTCCTTAAGATCAATAAGTCCATTATATTTCAATTCATCAAGCATTAATTTAAGTGATATGATAACACTTGAATTCCATCTCTCACTACGCTGGGAAGGGGGGATATCTTTAGCTTTATAAATAACTTCTCTCCACTCTTTATTTGAAACAAGAGTGTCTAAATCATTTTGAGTTATTTTAGGATTATCTGCGAGACAAATGCTGCTTAAAAAAAGAGCTACAACTAGACTCTTCATCACTATTTTCATAATAAAATCCATTTCTTTTATATTCTTCAATTTCGATTATACTCAAATATCGAATAAAAATACACTGTTTATCAAAATTTAGAATTCAAATGCTGAACAGTAGCCTCTAACTAAAGATTAGTTGAGCAGTGTGCGATTGTGTAGCGCAGAGCAAGGGCCACTCCTGCAGATCCCTGCAAGAGATGCAATAATTGCGTATCTATAAGCAACTGATCTATTGAAAATACGATATCAAAATGAACTATTCTTTCATGACAAATCGCATTGACATGGCGATTGATTGCTGATTCCATTAATATTAAACGAATCGATAGACAAGAACATTGAAACTATGGTTCAAAGAGTGCATAGAGAGGACAGCGCTTTGATATTTAGGTCGTTGGCATGATGCTCAAAATTAGATTAAATAAAAACGAGATTCGCTAGAAAACGCTAAACAACTGTGTTAAGTGTTTTAATTATATATAAATTAGGGGAAACAAATGCAGAAGGTGCGAAACTTCACACTGCTCTGGGCAACCTTGGTCTTTTTTTGGCTGTTGCTTAACGGCTCATTTGCTCCTGATGTTCTACTTATCGGCATGATCGCTGCCTTCCTGATAGTACGATTATTTCGTAGTGGAATGAGTCCTCTTTCTGACTTTAATACCACACCGCATGCCTTTCGTGCTGCCGTGTTCTACCTCTTCTACTTCCTTAAGGAACTGATTAAATCCAACCTGCGGCTAGCGGCTATCGTGCTATCGCCGTCACTACCGGTGAAACCCGGTATCGTTAAGGTACGTACGAGCTTGAAGAGTCCAATGGGCCGGCTACTATTGGCTAATTCGATCACCCTAACACCCGGTACACTAACCGTTGAGCTGCGTGAAGAGTGGCTCTACATCCACTGGGTAACGGTGGACTCTTCTGACACCGAAGCCGCGACGGCAAGCATTGTCGCTGGCTTCGAACGCTATCTTGAGGTGATGTATGGCTGAGACACTCGTCATCCTGGCTGCAACACTGGCTGGTATCGCCTTCCTGTTAGCCCTCGCACGCTTTTTGATGGGCCCAGCAGCGGCGGATCGGGTGGTGGCCTTTGATTCACTGACCATCATCTCCATTACTGGCTTCACGCTCACTGCCTTCGTTGGTGGACGCAGTATCTACCTCGATGTAGCGCTGGTCTATGCGCTGCTCTCTTTCCTTGGTGTTATCGCTGTAGCACGTTATTTGGAACAGGGACTCTGATGCTCGCCGACACCCCCATTAACATCATCGGTAGCCTGCTCCTCGTAGCTGGTGCTTCTTTCCTGCTCTTCGGCGGTTTAGGCCTTGTACGTATGCCTGACCTTTTTAATCGTATCCAGGCAGGTACCAAAGCAACCACGCTCGGTACCCTGCTGACACTATCCGGTATTGCCTGTCTACAACCTAACTGGGGACTGAAGCTGCTACTGATTGGCCTGTTCATCATGTTCACTAACCCGTTATCATCCCAGGTACTGGCTCGTGCCGCACATCGCATTGGTACTATGAAATCTGACAAGACGGTGGTGGACCGCTTGGCTGAAGACTCTGGAGATCCACAATGAGTAGCTTGCCACTGGCCATAACTCTACTGCTGTCGCTAGCTATGATCATCGCTGCGATGGTGGCGATACGAGCCAAGGATCTGCCCGTGGCCATTCTAGCTGCGGGTTTGGTTAGCCTGACCGCCTCACTGGAGTTTGTCATCCTCGCCGCACCCGATGTGGCGATGACCGAGGCTGCCATCGGTAGCGGACTCACGACCTTCCTGTTCTTTTTCGTGCTTGGCCGTGTACGTGGCAGTGAAAAGAGTGACACTTCGGGAGGGGAGCATGATTAAGCGCTTTATTGCCCTGTTATTGGTGGTGGCGCTTGGCACCGTATTCTGGCAACTACTGCTCACTTTCCAGCCCAGTTCAGGTCTCAACCTCACCGCCCGCTACTACGCTGAAAACACTGCCACCGACCTTGGTGCAGCCAATATCGTCACCGCCATCATTGTTACCTACCGTGGCTTAGACACTCTGGGCGAAGTCACCGTGCTATTCCTCTCCGCCGCTGTTGTCGGCTTGGTGCTGGCAAGCGGCTGCAGGCGCGAAAAGACGCAACAACAACTCACGCCAGTGGGTGAACTGCTGACCACTGGCACACAGCTGCTGGTACCACTGATTATGCTGCTCGGTGTCTACATCTTCATCAACGGCCATCTCACACCAGGCGGCGGCTTCCAAGGAGGTGCGGTCATTGCGTCAGGTGTGCTGCTTACCCTGCTTGCCGATCCGGCGAGGCACTTCAGTCACCGGCTGATAGCTACCATCGAGTCCTTCGCCGGCATCTTCTATATAGGTATCGGCATCCTTGGTCTGATCTTAGCTGGCGGCTTCCTTGACAACCACCTCCTGCCGACCGGCGAACTGGGCCACCTCTTCTCGGCAGGTACCATCCCACTGATCTACTCGCTGATTGGCCTTAAGGTCGGTGCCGAATTCTCATCCATGCTAGCCGACTTCTCAAAGATCGAGCCCCCCTCAAAAGCACCTCTGCTTGAGGCCCTCTCCCCTAGAGACGAGGGGTCACATGGGACGACTCGGCCTGTTTCCACGGAGGAACCATAATCTTGGATTCCACAGTTGACTACATATACCTAACGAAAATAAGAAAAGGTTGAATCAATTAATGAATGTTATCCCCACCCATTGGATGACCCAAATTAATGCTACTAACATTTGTGAAAAATCCCGACACACCCTGATGATTTGCTGGATACACCAGGATATCCCTCATAAACTTATTCAACTGCGGACTCTAGGATGATCACACAAATAGCCATGGCGACTGGTTTCGCCCTAATCCTGATCGGCCTCTACGGCGCGCTGACCAACCGCAACCTGTTACGCATGATCGTCGCCTTCAGCGTCGCCAACGCTGGAGTGAACATTGTCATCGTAGCCATCGGCTACCTTACCGGCCGTACGGCACCGATTCTCGATCAGGCAGTACCCGCTAGCAAAGCGGCAGCACGCATTATCGATCCTCTGCCGCAGGCACTCGTGCTCACAGCTATCGTCATTGGTGTCGGTATCACAGCGCTGATGCTCGCCTATGCCTACAAGCTGTTTGAAAAGAAACACTCTCTAGACATTGGCAGGTTTACGGAGCTGAAATGGTGAGTGCCATCTACCTTATTGCCGCCCCTCTAGCTACCGCCTTCCTACTCGGCCTTTTAAAGGATGAGCGGCGTAATGCCAGCTATGCCATCACCCTGGCGGTGCTCGGCTTCATGACTTGGCTCGCGACAGACTGGCTACTGGCCTTTGCGTGTGATGGTGCCGCGCCGGTGGAGATCTTCACCGCAGGAACGCCGCCACCCTTCGCTATCAACCTACGCATCTCCCTAGCCGAAGCCGCATTGACACTGATTGTCAGTGCCACTGGCCTCCTCTCGGCACTGGCGTTGCGCAATACATTGCTACGTCTCGGGCGACGCGCCATGGCTGTACTGCTGGTGGCCGTCATGGCCTACTGCGGTATTATCCTTACCCGCGACGCCTTTAACCTGTTCGTTTTCATCGAATTGTCCGCCATCGCCACTGGCGGCCTGATTCTATTATCTGACGATGCGCGGGCTCTAGCAGCAGGCTTTAAGTATTTACTGGTCTCGCAAGTGATCTCCATCCTGCTGCTAATCGGCATCATCTTCGCTTACCACGCCACTGGGACGCTCAATATCGATGGCATGATCGAAGCCTCTCTTGGCCTTCTACCCATTGGCTCCATCGCCTTCTTCTTGATGTTCATCGCCCTGATTACCGAGCTAAAACCGCTGCCGGCCAATGGTTGGGCGCTGGACATCTACGAGTCTGCACATCCCGCCTACTCAGCGCTGTTCTCGGCGGCCGGTGCTGCGGCAGCACTCTATGCAGTAGACAAAATTCTTGCCGCTGGCGGCACAGCCTGGCTGCCCATCGCTACCGGTATTGGCATCGTCAGCTTCGTCGGCGCCAACCTGCTGGCCCTGCCACAAACCAATGATCGACGCCTGCTTGGCTACTCCTCAGTGGCCCAGGTCGGCCTGATTCTCATCGTGCTCGGGCAGCGTGATGTGCTCGGCGATCTCACTGGTTTTATCGCCCTGGGCCTGCTAGTTGCTCATGCTATCGCCAAGGCTGGCCTCTACTGGCTGTCTGGCTTAATTAGCGAACGCGGACTCACAGCCTGGGCAGCACTGCGCGAGCATCCGCTCATGCTATTCAGCTTTATCAGCTTGCTCTGTCTGCTGGTCGGCCTACCGCCTTTCCCCGGTTTCTATGCCAAGTGGGAACTAGCCCGAGTGCTTGCTAACGAAGGCCGCATAGCGATTCTGGGCCTGATTCTTTTTGGTGCGCTAATTGAGGCGACCTATCTATTCCGCTGGTTTGGCTATGTTATCAAGCGCGATAAACCTGCCGAGGATATCCGCTACGCGCTGGGAAGCACTGCTGCCATCTGCATCGCCACTATCGCCGGCTGGGCGCTTGGCTACCTATGGGGCGAACTCGCGGGCATCACCCTTGGCCGCAGCAATCTACTCACTACCCTGCCGCTGCTTTTCGCCCTCGCTTTCCTGCTGCTCGAGTGGTTGCCGGCCCGGACCAAGAATGCCATCGCCATTGCCGGTATGGTTGGCTATTTCGGCTTAACTTACACCGATTATGATCCGCTACGGCTGATCTTCATTACCATCTTCCTTATTGGTGGCGCGATAACACTCTTGGCCAGCTTTAATACCCACGGCCGCCGTATCGGCTTCTACCCGTCTGCGATGCTGATGTATGCAGGAATGACTCTTCTGATCCGTGCCACAGATACTTTCGGCTTTTTCGCTGCCTGGGAGATGCTTACCATCGGTTCCTATTTTCTAATCCTGCGTGGCAAACATTCTGAGCCCCATGCACTCTCCTACCTCGTCTTCTCACTGGGCGGCGCCTTCCTCATCCTGGCTGGCTTCTCTCTGGCGGCGCAGGGCGTGGCTGATGCGAATCTCGCAGTATTGAGTCAGCTCACTTCACCACTCGCACCTTGGGTCTTCCTCCTGCTAGCTATCGGCTTCATGACCAAAACCGCCGCCATCGGCCTGCACATCTGGCTGCCTGGTGCCCACGCTGAAGCAGAGACCGATGTGTCACCAATGGTCTCCGGTATCCTGCTCAAGGCGGGTCTATTCGGCATATTCATCCTATTAATAAACATGGGTAAACAACAGCTCTATGGGTTTGAACTGACCTACATCATGCTCTGGATCGGTGCGCTGACCGCCTTCCTCGGCAACCTAATGGCCATCTTCCAGGAGGATGTCAAGCGCCTACTTGCCTACTCATCGATCGGCCAGATGGGCTACGCGCTATTCGGCCTGGCGTTAATGAATCACCTGGGTTGGCTGATGGCGCTGATGTTCGTTGTCAACCACTATATCTACAAATCGATGCTCTTCCTCTCGGCCGGCGGCATTGCTAAGCGCACCGGTACACGCGCCATGTACCAGATGGGTGGCCTGATCGCTCTTATGCCGCTCTCCTTCATTGCTGTGCTGGTCGGCATCATCGCCATGTCGGGCGTACCACCGCTATCGGGCTTTGGTGGCCGCTGGATCTTCTACAATGCAATTATGGAATCTGAGTATCGCCTACCGATGATCATTGTTTTCCTCTCTGGTCCCATCGCCTTCCTCTACCTATTTCGCCTGATCTACACCATCTTCCTCGGCCAGTTAAAGGATGAACATCGCCGCATCAAGGAAGCACCGTTCTGGATCGTACTACCACAGATGATCTATGTCGGCCTGCTGCTTGCCTTTGCGGTCGTCCCTGGCGTCGCCCTGCGCCATGTCGATCACTACATGAACCAGTTCTTCCCCAGCGGTGGCCTCAGTTGGGATGGCCACAATATCAGCAGTCCCTACGGCTACTGGGACCCGATCGCCATCATGATTATCATCGGCATTATCTTCATGACTCTGCTCCTGTGGCTGCTATTCATTAACCGCCGGGCGCAGAAGGTTAAGCAGTTCAACATCGTCTTCGCTGCAGAACGACCCTATCGGCCCGAAACCACCCACTTCGCCTGGAACTTCTTTGCTCCCTATCGCAAAGCACTTGGCTTCCTGGTACAACCTTTCGCGACGCAGTTTTGGGGGACTATCAGCGACTCACTGCATACCAGTGCTGACCTTGTACGGCGCTTCTACACCGGCAATGGTCAAACCTACGCAGTGCATTTGGTCGCCTTTGTCGTTATTGTCTACGCCCTCAGCACCGGGAGCCTACTATGAGCTTCGACTGGATGAAGATTCCCTATGCGCTCTTAACTCTGTTTATCGTCATCAATTTTGGCTTTTTGCAAAATGCGCTGATTGCCAAGATTGCTGCCCGCGTTGGCCGCCGTCACGGCATCCCAATCTGGCAGAACTACTTCGACCTGTTTAAGAACTATGGTCAACGCAGCTCCATAACCCATGGCGTTATGTACTACCTGGGTCCAGTTTTCCGGCTCTCTGGCGGTGTCGGTCTGCTGCTATTCGTGCCCTCAATCTATGGCTCGGAGATCTTTTCAAACTTTTCGTTTGCCGGTGACCTAATCCTAGCACTCTATTTTGTCTTCTTTGGCACCCTGGGCATGGCGCTCGGCGCAGGCGAAAGCGGCCATCCGCATGCAGCTATCGGTATCTCGCGTGGTCTATCGCAGGTTACCGTTGCCGAGCTACCCTTTGCCTTGGCGGTATTCTCGGTGGCGTTGCAATACCAGACTCTCTCGGTCACCGATATCGTTGCCGCCCAGCAGGGTAGCATCCTCAATTGGACCCTATTTACCAACCCACTGGCGGTAGCTGCTGCCATGCTTGGTTTCCTTGGCACGATGATGCGGCCACCCTTTGATGTCGTAATAGCACCGCAGGAAATCCCCATCGGCCCACCCACCGAATACCACTCCTCCTACCTGGCGCTCATGCAGACCAATCGGGCGATCTTTCCCATCGCCAAGATCGTTATCTACATGAGCCTGTTCTTCGGCGGTGCCACAAGTTGGCCGCTGTTCTTCCTGAAAGTATTCCTGATCTACCTCTGGTCGGCCTTTGTTGGCGTGGTGTTTCCGCGCTTTCGTGTTGAGCAGTCGATCCGCTGGTTCTTAATCTGGGCAGTGCCACTGGGCGTGTTGTCCATCCTCGTGAAGTGAGAGTGCAATGAAACCAGAATTAAAGAAGCGTGTGGTCAAGGGCCCTGACGGCCTTGAGTTCGAGGTCGAGCCTCTGCACGACTACTATTGCGAAGCACCGCCCGCCGTACATCCACCGGCGTATGCGAAAATCGTCGAAGACTTCTTAAATTGGGCGCGTGCAGAATCGCTTTGGGTCCTAGGCTTTGGTACCGGCTGCGGCGCCATTGAAATGCGGCCGCTGATGACACCTCGCTTCGATGCCTACCGTTATGGTGTTCAGTGGCGCCCAACGCCGCGTCAGGCCAACTTGTTTATCGTTTCTGGCTACCTGTCGGTGAAGACGCTCAAACGCGCCATTCGCTCCTACGAGCAGATGCAAAATCCCAAATATGTGATCGGCCTGGGCTCCTGCACCATTAACGGTGGCATGTACTGGGACTCCTACAACACCATCAAGTGTTTAGACGACTACCTGCCGGTGGACCTCTACATCGCCGGCTGCATGCCTCGCCCCGAGGCGCTGCTGGCTGGCTTCGAAGAGCTGAAGAAGGCCATCCGTGCCGGCAAGGCAGAAGGCGCCAATAAGTATGCCGAGGAGTTCGACTGGTACAAGGCCAACCAAAAAAAGGTTATTCACGACTGGGACATGCCCGACTACAACTGGTAGCAATCGATGCGCACACTCTACAACCATCTTAAAACCCTCTTCCCGCTCGGAGAACTAACGGAGCAGCGATCCAACCTCGCCTTCGTTACTCTGCCTGCGGAACATCTGCGACCGGCTCTGACCCATCTGCGCGACCATGAGGGATATACACACCTTGTACTACTAACAGCGGTAGACTGGCTTGAAGATGAACAATTTCAGCTAACCTACCTGCTCAGCAACCGCACCAAAGCGTGCGACCTCGGCCTGCGTATCCTAATCGTGCGCCCAGCCGAGGGCATGGCGACGATGCAGAGTATCCACGATCTCTGGCCAACGGCGGCAACCTACCAGCGTGAACTACGCGAAATGTTTGGCATTGAGTTCCCCGGCAGCCCTCGCCTCGAAGAAGATTTTATCCTCGAAGGCTGGATAGACAAGCCCCCCTACCGACGTGACTTTGATACCAAGAAGTTTGCCGAGGAGAGCTTCACCAACCGGCCAGGCCGTGAAACTCACGACCCGGAACAGACCATGAAGCAGCAACTCTATGCGGACGGGAAGTAACATGACCTATACCCCCGACCGCAGCCAGTATCCTAAGCTAAAGCCTGACGGCTCTCTCGACATCGACCTCGCCTCGGGTAAGTACCTGAAGCTCTGGCAGGGACCACAGCACCCAGGCATCACCGGCAACATGTCGGTGGAACTCACCGTCTGTGGCGATGAGGTTGTGGAAGGCAAGACCCACGTCGGCTACCTGCACCGTGGCTTCGAGAAGTTAATGGAACAGCGCACCTTCATCCAGGTCTTTCCCATCGTCTGCCGTGTTTGTGTGCCCGAACCAGACTTCAATGAATACTGCTACGCCGCTGCCATTGAGGAGCTATCCGGTATCGAAGTGCCCGAGCAAGCGCGTTGGATTCGCACCCTCATCCTCGAGATGGGCCGCATCAACAGCTATATGATGTATCTGGGCGGTCAGGCCGGTGCCTTTGGCCTCGGCGTCATCGGCCAGTGGACTACCTATGTACGCGACCTAATGCTCGACCGCTTTGAAGAACTCACTGGCGCCCGCATCTATCATATGTTCATCCTCCCCGGCGGTGTTCGCGACACGCTACCCAAGGGCTTTGCCAAACGCATGGAAGAGACCCTGTGCGAAATCGAACGCACCCTGAAGGATGTGAATGACGTAATGTTCCGCAACGCCGTCTTCAAGAAGCGGACTATTGGCCTGGGCGTTATCGATCCGGCGCTGATGGAGAGCTATGGCGTCACTGGTCCCAACGCACGCGCTGGCGGTGTCGCCAAGGATGTGCGTTGCGACCAACCCTATCTCGTCTATCCCGAACTCGACATCGAGCCAGTCACCGGCAGCGATTCCGACGCCTACACACGCGCCGATGTGCGCCGCCGCGACGCCTTGATGTCACTCAACCTAGTGCGCCAGATCCTCGCCAAAATGCCTCACGACGGCCCGGTGATGGCGAAACTACCTAACGTGCTGCACTGGAAGATCCCGCGAGGTGAAACCTACATCCGTGGCGAATGCTCGCGCGGTGAGTACGGTTACTATGTAGTCACCGACGGCAGCGGCTATCCACGCCGCGTCAACGTACGTGGCCCATCCTACACCCACGCTATGGCGCTCCTGGAGCGGCTGATTGTAAATGTGAACATTGCCGATGTCGCTGGACTGATGGTGTCGTTGCACACCTACCCGCCCGAGATCGAGCGCTAACGAGTAAAGAGTGCTATGAGCATCCGTGACGTTATCTTCCCTTTCACTGCCTGGAAGCATATCTTCCGCGATCCAGTTACCATCCGCAATCCACTCACCGAGCGGCCAGGCAGCGCACGCTACCGAGGCTTCCACCAAAACGACATTGATAAGTGCATCGGCTGTGGCACTTGCGAAGCGATCTGTCAGAACGGTGCCATCGATATGGTGCCTACCCCGGACCACGCCGCCAAACAGGGCGATTCTGGCCTACGCCCACGCATCGACTATGGGCGCTGCTGCTGGTGCGCCCTATGTGTCGACATCTGCATGACCGGCTCGTTGTCGATGTCCAACGAGTACAAGTGGGTCAATGCCGACCCTGATGCATTCCGCTTCATTCCTGGTATCGACACCAAACATTGGGATGCGGATGAACTCGGCTACCAGCGGCCTGAAGGCTACCGCCTGACCGCTCAGGCACGTGTGCCTATGGGTGAGATGGAAGCGGAAGAGCGCATTGACTCCTTTGCCGAGATTGTCGATGGTTACGATGTGGCCCAGGCGAAACTTGAAGCCGACCGCTGCGTCGCCTGTGGCCTCTGTGTCGCCACCTGTCCAACACACATGGCGATTCCGCAGTACATCGCTGCAGTCCGCGACGGCGACTACCAGCGCGGCATCGCCTTACTCTACGAAAGCAACCCATTCTCAGGCATCTGTGGCCGAGTCTGCACCCACAAATGCGAAACCACCTGCGCCGCCCGCCATGAAGGCGACCCGATCGCCATCCGCTGGCTCAAACGCCATATCATGGACCAGGTTACACCACAACAGATTCGCACCATCATCGGCACACCCGCACCTGCCAGCGGCCATAAGATCGCCATTGTCGGCGCTGGTCCGGCTGGTCTCACTGCCGCTTTCGACCTCGCCAAGCAGGGGCACGCTGTCACAGTCTTTGAAGCACTGGATAAACCGGGTGGCATGACGCGCTGGGGTATTCCCGAATACCGTCTCCCCTACGATGTCATTGACCAAGACGTAGATATCATCCGCTCGATGGGTGTGGAGATCCGCTGCAACACACGCATCGGCCAGGACATTACCCTAGATGAATTACATGCCACCTACGACGCAGTACTGATCGCCCTTGGCCTGCAACTTGGTCGTGCCACGCGGGTGCCGGGCAGCGACCATCCAGACGTACGCAAAGCCGTCGACCTGCTGCGCCAAGTCACCGCCGGCGAAGCGTTTGGCACCCCTCGCAGCGCCGTGGTGATCGGAGGTGGCAACGTTGCCATGGACATTGCTCGCACTTTGGCACGCTTGCAAAAGCAGTCGTTCGGCGAGGTCAAGGTGAGCGTAACCGCCCTTGAGGACTTAGATCATTTTCTAGCCGATCCTGAAGAGATAAAAGAGGCTGACGAGGAGGGTATTGCCATTTTCGACGCTCGCGGTCCGCAGCAAGTGGAGGTGGAGAATGGCAAGGTAACAGGCCTGACCACCTGGCGCGTCAAGGCGATCTTTGATGAGGAGGGGCGCTTCGCCCCCAGCTACGACGACACCGACGAGCGCTTCCACCCCGGCGAGATGGTAATCGAAGCCATCGGCCAAATGACCGATGTAAGCCTCTTGGGTGATGAGCTGACCAATAAACTCACCTGGAACCGTGGCCGCCTGCAGGTCGACACCGGCGGACGAAGCAGCGAAGCGTGGCTGTGGGCAGCCGGCGATATGGTACGCGGCCCGGATGTTGTTTCAGCCGTCGCCGATGGTCACCGCGTTGCAGCCAGCATTCATGCGGCACTGGCAGCAGCCAAGAAAACCACGTCATGAGCCACGAAGGCAAGTCGTAGGGTGGGGTTCTATCCAACCATTTAAGGGATGAAATGTAGGATGTGGTGAGGTACGAACCGCATCATTGATGTTCGTGAGCCATCGCACTATTGATGCGGTTCGCACCGCTCACCGCATCCTACGCAATCACGAATTTTATCGCGACTTCAAAAAGAGTGACCTATTGGTTTAAAAACACTATGGAATATCTCACTCAAATATTGGCACATGATCGAAAATCATGATGCGCTTTGTACCTCACCACATCCTACGACTTTTGCGAATATTTGCGGCATGCTTTTACAACACCCTCCGGGGGGAGAGGGGACGTTCTTTTTTAGTTTGTCCATTACCTGAAACCATTTCCCTCTCATAGGAATGATTAACAAATTCTTGCAGCGTTAATGAATTTGCCTAATGAGTTAAGATAAATCGCCTCTTCGGTCGAGTTTGTGGGTTATCGCTAAGTCATATCTACCCACTCAATTCAGCTCGCCCCCTCTCCCTCCGAAGGGTGTCGCAAAAGTCATAGGGTGGGGTTCTGTCCCACCATTAAGGGATGAAATGTAGGATGTGGTGAGGTACGAACCGCATCATGGATGCTCGTGAGCCACCCCACGGGATCAATGGGGTCAGAGTCATTGATTATATGTGTTAATAGGTGTAGTCTGTCCATATCATCAAGATAAGGACATGCTATGGCACGTTTGCCACGACTGTACTTGCCAGGATGCGCACAGCATATTATCCAAAGAGGTAATAATCGCGAAGCATGTTT
>JARRQF010000074.1:0-12980 GCA_037382065.1 Candidatus Thiodiazotropha sp.
AACCAAAACGAAATGCTTTGCAACATATTTGTGGCGATGTGTTTCTATTATGCACGAAAACGAGTCCTTTGTAGTGCAATTGCTCTGCCATGGAACCAGGTCAAGTTTACTCCGGGCTTGGGCACGAGCGCCGCCAGCTTGCCGATGAAACCCAGCGGTTCAATGATGATGTGCGTGGCCCCATCGCGGTAGGGCATTTTGAGTTGAGGCGCTCCTACGCATCCATGTGTCCGCGACACTCGTGAATTCATTCACGTCGTAGCGGATATTACCCGAAGGCGTCAGTGAGAGCCGTTTCTCTGATACCTGTTGCATGGAGTCCTCATCCGCATCATCCAGATTCAGGTAACTGTTTTCGGTTCTGACTCCTGCTTCGCCCTATCTCCTGCATCCATGCAGGCGTCTTTATCACGCTCGAGGATGCCCTCGCGCTCCAGAAAGCCGGCAATCCACTGGCGTATGGGCTGTTCTGGTATTACCTCACCGACCAGCAATGCGGCGCTTTCGACCATTCGACGTGTCCATCAGAAGATGGCCTCCCACGGCAAAACAGGCGAAATAAAACCTTCCTGTCGGTTGGCTGTGTCTAAATTTGATCGTTAGTGAGATACGGCGGTGAGTCAGCGATTTTTAATACGGCGTAAAAGCCTTCTTCATCTCTCTGAATATCACTGCCATATTCTGCAATCGCTTTGGCCTTATTTACATGTGTATTCTGTAGTGTGAAGCGCAGTCTTCTTTCCGGCTGATATCCGAATAACTTGATTTTTTTCGATTTGCAGGCTGTTGATAAATCGACTTGTTGTATATTTTGAAAAGTACCGGTTTTTGTTTCTTGAGCAACGGATAGCATACCTTGGTTGTTATCGTTGCACCGCAGATACAGAGTGAAATATGTTTCAATTTCAATCTGCATGTAGGCAACAGCCAGTATACCCCCAAGAGCAATCCCGGCAATGGCAAGAACAACTAAGGTACTTATGTGACAGGAGAAATTTTTGGTCGGGCACATGCGGAATGAATAGACCTCGATTTTTGGACGCTTACTCTCCACAATCATTACGCTGTTTATGCACATATGTGTTGATCATCACACTCCTGATTGTTCAATGCGTTATTATTAATCCGCTTCTTACTGATTTGTTAATAATAAACACCATTTATGTAAGCATTGATTTTTCACTCTATATATCTTAATGATATTGAAGTAATAGGTTTTGTTGAACAATAGAGGTAACGCAGTATGTTATGTCCTGGCAGTCGTGTTGTGGTTGTGTCCTGGCAGCTTTATTCCCGCATGGATTTCCTACATTATTTCAATAACTCATCCCTGTTTCTAAGTTAATCATTACACAATATATTCACATATATTGTCTCCACATGGGATGCATATAAAAGGTTGCTGCATGATTTTGTGGCGTGTGCAATTTCATAAATCAAACCGTTTTTACTATGTCAGCAACTGTCACTGTATCGACAGTGTAGGGTTCCCCTGACACCCAAGATTCAGGCTATAGGCGGAGTCAATATTAACAATCTTGGATTGCGTAATTAATGAAATAGATTGCACGCTTATTCGCTGATATCTGACATAAGGTAGTATATGGAAGTCTTTACAGAGTCCATCATCGACAATGAAATTGACAAGTTGCTGAATAATACCAGAACGGGTGGGATCAAAGCACGAGATGCACTATTTGCGGCGGCCTACAACGAATTGCGAGTGCTGGCGCGTTCGCGGTTACGCAATGGTGGGTGTCATGACTTGCTTGATACCACGGTGCTCGTACACGAGTCGTACCTGCGCTTCATACGCGCAGGTCCGCTACAAGCTGCAGATCGGCGTGCATTCTTTGCCTATGCATCTCAGGTTATGCGATCGGTCATCGTCGATAACGTGCGCGAATATCAGGCGCAACGACGCTTTGGCAGTGCTGAGCAAGTTGAACTGGATACCAGTGTGCTCAACCAGTTACCTGGTGAGGAAGAAGAGATACTGAAAGTGCATGAGGCACTTGGTGCCCTGGCCCATGCCGAGCCGCGTCTCGCTACCGTAGTGGAGATGCGCTACTTCGGTGGTTTCTCTGAAACCTGGATAGCCGAGGTCTTGCAAGTCACCGAGCGTACGGTCCGGCGCGATTGGGAGAAGGCTCGGGTATTGCTGATGACCATGATCAGGGATTAAAAAAATCGTCAGCATGGCAGACTGTCCGTTGTTGGCACATGCCACGGGGACGGTTTGCCGACGGCAGTCGCCACAGTTAGCTGCAAGCAAGGCTTGGTAAGCACCTGGAGATTACACTTTGCCAACCATCATCCAAAAAAGATGGCTGTGCCCGCAGCTCGTGGAATCTCGATCCAGATACGGTTCCCACTCGGCGGGCTGTGAATTGCTGATGAGGGTAGTAGGTAGTACAGGAAGCGGGACCAACACGAACCTGGGGGCACCCTGGGCGAAATGAATTCACCCTTGGACAAAAGCACTTGGGCTGTACTGGGGTTGCAACGTTGAAGTTGGACGCGGCTCGGCGTACCGGACTGGGGATTCTTGTACTACTTTACCTCCCGCCAAAACAATGACCCGGTCAGCTGTTGCGATGGTTTCCGGACGGTGAGCAACAATGATACGGGTGATATTCAAGGAACTTACGGCTGCGTTCACTTGTTGCTCTTTTGCTATATCGAGATGACTCGTAGCCTCGTCCAGAAATAGTATTTTCGGGCGTTTATAGAGTGCTCGTGCGAGCAATATCCGCTGTTTTTGCCCCCCAGAAAGTACAGTACCCATATCGCCGACCAGCGTATTATAGGCCATTGGCATGGCGACGATTTCACTGGAAATAGCCGCCATGCTAGCGCATTCACCCACCCATTTTTTATCTGTATGAAGGTCAAAAAAACTGATATTGTCCGCAATAGAACCTGCGAATAAAACATCATCCTGCATTACCGTCCCAACGATGCTGCGCAGACTGTCAATGCCTACGTTATTCACATTCACACCATCAATCAAGACCTCGCCTTGTGTAGCAGAGAGGATTCCTAACATGACATTGATCAGCGTTGATTTTCCACAACCAGACGGGCCGACAATAGCAACCGACTCACCGGCTTTGATCCTTAAGTCGACGCCGTTAAGCACGTAGGGCTCGCGCTCTGCATACCGGTAAAACAAGCCCTTTATTTCAATCGTCGGTACACCTGTTACCTCGGTATTTTTAAAAGAATCACCTTGTACAATTTCTGGTTCGCTAGTAACGATATCCGCTAGACGTTCGCCCTGCAACTGAAGCATTTTTAGTTCAAAAAACTTATCAATAAGCGAACTGACGCGGCTATCAAACTGACTTTTATACGAAATAAATGCCATGAGAACGCCGACTGTAAAGTTACCCTCCATTACCAAACTCGCGCCAAGCCAAATGATTAGAATGTTCTCAATGCCAAAAAGAAAACCGTTCATGGCTTTGTAAAGTAGTTGTAATTTCTGTGTTCGTAAGTCGGCATTAATTTGATCAACCAGCAAAGAGAGCCAGGTTGAGCGACGTTCGTCCTGACGCTGAAAAAGCTTGATCGTTTTTACGCCACGAATGGTTTCGAGAAAATGACTCTGTTGTTTTGCTGCGTGGATAATTTGCTCTTCTGTTGCTGTACGCAACGGCTGGTACCATGCCCATCGACTCAAGCCATAAAGAACCATGGCACCAACCGCAATCCACCCCAGTGTTTGGCTGTAAATAAACATCATAATCAGCGTAACCACGGTCATCAACCCGTCCAGAATTGCCTCAAGAAACGATGTGGTCAGCGTCTCCTGTATCTGGTCTATAGAAGTAAAGCGCGAAACCACATCGCCGAGATGGCGTTTCTCGAAATATTGAACAGGCAATCGCAGCAAATGGGTAAATACATTGGCACGCCATTGAACATTCAATGTTGTTCCCATATACATGATTACCCACGAACGAATCACGCTCACCGCCTGCTGCATCAACATCAGTAAACCAAAACCGATGGCAAGCGTAGATAGTAAGTCGTGATCAGAGGAGACGATGACGTTATCAATGACCCACTGTAAATAGAATGGACTGACCAATGAAAAAATCTCTAGCGAGAGTGCGAGCATCAGTATTTGAGCAAACGAACGAGAAATACCGGTAACGCGCCCCATCAAATTGCGCAGTTTGATTGTTAATGGTGGCTTCTGTGGTTTGAATCCTGGGTTGGGCCACAACTCCAGTGCAACACCTGTAAATGATTTTGACACCTCATCAAACGATAGTTTACGAATACCGAATGCTGGATCGTGAATGGTTATCGACTTAGGTCCGACTTCCTTTAGTACAACGAAATGGTTAAAATTCCAGTGCAGAATACATGGAAGTTTTAATTGCCCTAGACCATCTAACTCCAGCTTCAAGGCGCGCGTTGCTAATTCCAATCGAGTTGCGATCTGGATCAAGTGAGCAAGCGTGCTGCCTTTCATCGAAATGGGGAATTGGCGACGTAGTGTCGCGAGGTCAGTACGGTAGTTATGATATCCAGCCACCATGCCTAGGCATGCGAGGCCGCATTCTGTCGCCTCTGTTTGCAGAATCAGCGGAATCTTAGAACCAAAACCAAACGAAATTTCATCAATATATGACATATCATTATATATTTGTTTAGAGTTTACCGGTTAGACTGTATAGCGGTTCCAACACCCACTCGTAGAGACGCCTGGTATCCTGCATAACATCCGCTTCCAGCAACATGCCGGCTTGCAAAGGATAGGGCTTTCCATAAGCGTTAACTGTTTGTGATGAAAGATGGACCGTAATGCGATATAGTGGCTCGGTATTGACTGAAGCGCCGCTACTTGACATGTTTCCTATTGGTGCCAACTCACTGCTAGGCAAAGCGGTTTTCGAAACTGACATAACGGTGCCCCCACCATGGCCAAACTTTTGATAGGGGTATGCTTGATAACGCAAAAGAACCGCGTTTCCAGGCGAAATAAAGCCGATTGCTTTACTAGGTGCGTACAACTGTGCCTGTAACATAACACCCTGTGGTATAATGCTTACCAATGGTTTACTGACATCGACGGCTTGTCCGATTTCCGCCGCCGTTGCGGTCGCCGTTCCGGATTCTGGCGAGGTAATTACCAATCGTCTTTTTGCTTCACTCTCTGAGAGTTCCTGACTCGCAAGAGCGATGCTGCGATCAATCTGAGCAAGCAAATTCTGCTGTTTTAGAGCCAAACCGTTAAGATCACTTTGTCGATCATCGAGTTCTCGCCCTATACTTATTTTATCACGCTCCAGGCTTTGCAAACGATTCCGTTGATCAAGCAAGTCTTCCTCTTTCTGTTGCAGTTGTTCTTTTGAAATATAGTCTTTGGTTAACAAACCTTGATATCGTGAATGCGTTTTCTCCGCCAGCTCGACTCGGCTCTTCTGTCCTTCAATCTGGCTATCAAGTTTTTCCAGTTCAGCTACCAATCCAGAAATAGTTTTTACAAGGGCATCTCGCTCTTCTTTCTGGAGGAGGCGAGTCTTATTTTTTTCATCACGCAACGATTGCTGGCGTACTTTGACCTGACTACTAATGATTGCTTGCGTATTGCCCTGAGTACTGCTCTGGCGATCACTGGATAGCACATATAAAACATCACCCTGTTTAAGCAACTGGCCTTCGACCACATGTTTTTCTAGAACGATGCCTGGCTGCGGCACATAGACCTTGACAAGTCCTGTTTCAGGAAGTATCAGCCCAGAAACTGTACTGCGTTTTGTATAAGTTCCCCATACCAGGAACGCAATAACAATAGATGCCAATGCCATCGAAAACCATGTGAGTAAGGTGAACGAGATAGGACGCACCAAGATGACTTCGCCAAGCCATTTTGCCTGTTGACCTTGTAGCGCATCTAGACGGAATAACTGCTTGTCAACCGTCACGGTATTAATCCTGTAGATAGCATGTATCTAATCGAAAATTTGGATATGGGTTGTATGAATCAAGCGAACACCAGCAATAATTCAAAGCCGCAATCCCCATAAGCCATTGAAGATCTCCTTAAATATTTCAACATTAAATTCACGAACTATGAAGCTGCTGAGATGCTATGAATCATCAGCTTTAGCGAAAGCAATCACACCTTTATCTGTACAGACGTAAAAAAACCGCTCAACCGGACATGGCGAGTGAAATATTTCTATTGGATGGTTATTTATTTCCCAAGCCCTAACGTGAGCCTGGCTTTACCACTCTCTCACAATCCTAAAAAGATCAGTTGAACGGCGTGAAGAGTGCGTTTGTGGTGGTGCCGGGCAAGGGTCGCTCTGCTTCTTAGCATTACCCACAAATATCTCGGTAATCCTCGACCATATCCATCAAGCGCTGCCAACCACGCCATAAACTGATAACATACAGGGACAGCCATTATTTGCCCAACGCAGAAAACGTTAATCTGCATTAATAAAAGCGCCCAATGACTATTTAGTCGGTAAATTATGCCATCGGAAGAGAGATCATCAGTTATTTGCCTGACTTGAGAGGACTATTGAGGAGAAACTGCTACTTTAAGGCGTACGTGATTCTGCCAACTGAATTCCTTTGGTAAGGTTCGTTTGGTGAGGGTTAGGTAGTAAAAGCGCGATAGAGTTGCGATGAAGAGCGAGGTAAACAAAACCACTTTCTGTCTAAGGCAGCGCTATACTCTTTGATTGCTTCTCGTGTGCCAACGATGTTGTAGTAGTTTTTGTTATAGTACTTAACAGTATCGAGCCAAGCCTCTGGATTGATATTGAGTCGCTCTAAGGTAGGTGCCAGCTGGGAAGGTATAAGTACCGGGACAGTCATCGTTTGGGAGAAGCACCGGGACAGTCATCGTTTGGGATGGTCTAAAGCCATTCAAAATCAGATGGTTATTTCAAATGATAGAGCTTTCGCAACAACGTTTAAATTGTGAGTGTCCTAGTATTAGCTTCCCACGCCATTCGAACCAGTAATGATTCCGGTGACCGTATGATGTTCCAGTTCTATCGGGTGCCGCGTGATGGGCAAACACTGGATGCTGAACTGACGACGTTAAAACTGATTGTCGGACCAGGCGATGCCGGGGAACCGGTGATCACTATCCTGCTACCGCATGAGGACTGAAGCAGAGTTCCCGTGTCGTTATTCAACAGATCAAGTCGAAGACTTGAATTCATCACCATACCCATTGGGGAGACAGTCTCCCCTGTGGGTGATGGTCTCTCCGCCAAACCAATCGCAAGGAGAACCATCATGAAATACGTTGTTCAATACACCTTGCCCTATGAGCATAGGGTCATGGTCGGCGTTGAGGCCGACAACTTGGAAGAGGCTAAAAGCAAGGTCGAATCCTTGTTTGACCATGGCGACATCTGGCAGGACACAACAGAGGTGCCGTTGCTGCAAGACGAGTTCGAGGAGGCGAGTGACAGGCCGCCGCGTTTTACCGTCGAGCTGGAGTTGGTCGACGCTGAGCCCTGGCCTGAACCAGATGCGAGCGTAGCCTATATCTGTCGCCGGGACGTAGCTTTCCAGGCATCAAGGTTATTGCTAGAGGCCTATCGCCGTAGTGAAGAACGGGACGGTCGCATCGACTTGGATGATCTGGATCAGCCCTATCTGGCTGCGCTCCTGGCATCTAAAATCTAGAAATAATAGATGTAGTCCAATTCAATGCCCCGCCTTGTGCGGGGCAAACCTTATATAACCCTAAATTCTTGTGTATCTAAGAAACAGGTACTGGAATGGTCAGCGCCCTCTCCTGGAAACAAAGACTTGGCCGTAGATCTCGCTTTTCTTTTGAAAGAAAAAGGTATACACTTTTCTTTCATAAATATATGGGCAAACACGCAGACAGCACCGATAGCAAGATCCTCCGGCGGATCCATTCCCGCAAGCGGGGCTGGGTTTTTACGCCCGATAGTTTTACAGATCTAGGTACCCGCCAAGCGATCGACCTCGCGCTGATGCGGCACCGGGATAGCGGCCTCATTCGACAATTGGCCAGGGGCCTGTATGATTACCCTAAGATCGATCCCCAGTTGGGCACGTTGCAGCCATCGACGGATGACATCGCAAGCGCACTGGCAGGTCGTGACGCTACCCGGTTGCAACCCTCCGGGGCCTACGCGGCCAATCTGCTTGGACTCTCCACACAAATACCCATGAAGGTAGTTTATCTAACGGATGGTCGCACGCGGACCGTCCAGATCGGCAAGCGCGAGATCATACTGAAGCATACTACCCCACGCAATATGGCTACCGCAGGAAAGAGCAGCGGGCTGGTGATTCAGGCCTTGCGACACCTGGGTCGTAATAATGTTGATCAGCAAATTATAAAGCGGCTTGATCGTAAGCTTGATGACGATACACGCAGGAAACTGATGAAGGATATTCGATATGCACCGGCCTGGATCGCCGACATCATTCGCACTTTGGCCGGTAAGGAAAGGACAGCATGAAAGAATTTATCACGATGCCGGAAGAACGCCGTCGGTTGGTGTGTACAGAAACCGGTGCACAACTGAATCTGTTCGAGATTGCCGTCGAAAAGGATTTCTGGGTTTGCTGGACACTGCGTAAACTGTTCGATCTGCCAGAATGGGGTGAACACCTGACGTTCAAGGGTGGCACTTCACTATCCAAGTGTTGGAGTCTCATCTAACGCTTTTCCGAAGATATCGACATAGTCATCGATCGTGGCGTATTGGGTTTCGATGGAGACAATGCACCGGAAAGTGCGCCCAGTAAGAAACAGACAAGCAAACGTCTTAAGGCACTGAAGGAATCCTGCCAGCAATGTATCAGAGACAGTATTGACCCTGCGCTCACCGAGTCGATCTCATTGGATCTACCACAGGGGCCAGAATGGTCACTTGAGCCCGACCCAGACGATCCAGATGGGCAGACCTTGTTGTTGCTCTATCCTACGGCCTTCCCGGAGCAGGCCGCCTATCTTCGTCGTGCCGTGAAGATCGAAATGGGTGCCCGCTCTGACACTGACCCTGCCGAATCCATCGAGATAAGGCCCTACATCAGCGACGCATTCCCAGAATTGTTGTCAGAGCCTGGTACAAACGTCAGGGCGGTTATGCCAAGACGTACCTTCTGGGAGAAGGCTATGCTTCTGCATGAGGAAACCTTCCGGCCAGGAGATAACAAGAGACACCGGCAAGCCATGGCACGGCACTACTATGATCTCTATCGGTTGATCCAGGCTGGCGTCGGTGCTGAGTCTGCCGGGGATCTTGATCTCTTCGATCGGGTTGCTGTTCACCGCCAGGTATTCTTTCGTCATACATGGGTCGATTATTCTACGCTGAATCCTCGGCAGTTGCGGTTGGTGCCAGCGGAGGCTGATCGGCCAGCCTGGCAGACTGATTACGAAAGTATGCGGCGGGAGATGTTCTATGGCGATGTGCCGACGTTCGACGAAATTCTGGTAGTAGTGGGTGATTTTCAGTCCAAATTAAATGCAGAGTAGGGTTACCCGAAAAGGTTAGCTGTCCACAGAGTCTCCATGCCTTGACCGCCACGGTGAAGCGAGCATCTTACTCGCGCAGCCAAGGGCGGAACCGCGTACGCGGGGCCTGTGGACCCCTGTGGGCAGGTAGTGTTGCCCGAAGGCCTGTAACGAGCCGAATACAGCAAGCCCTGTGACAGGCAGTCGCTTGGTGCACTGCTTGCCAGAACCGAAGGCGCCCTCGTCACCGGCAAGCGTAGCGGGGTAGTGACGAGGGCGGCAGCCCCATTAACGATGCAGGCTAGCGATTAGATTTATCGATTACAGCTGGGTTTTGTGTTCTTACACTGTAGCCCTCGATCGATTTTAACCGTGGCCACTGCGGGTACAGTGGCAACAGAGCGCATCCGGATCCTTTGACGCGCTGCGGCGAAAGCCGTGGATCCATCTTCCAAACCGAACCGATCCCAGGATCGACTCATTCTCGCAGGTATTTGTCTGCAATTAATCGACGAGCAATAACGTATGCCACCGGCATGCCGTTGATGTTCATATTCCATAAACCGCAGACATCTTCCGCGTATTTGTAAGGAGGTGTTACCCTAAAAGAGGGCCCGTAAGGGCATGTTGGCCAGCGCTAGGCCATTACCCGAAAGGGAAAAACAGCGTTGCCTGAGACCAGGCATCTTCAGGTCAATTGGGCGTGGTGGCCCATGGTCTTTTCGCGTATGCAGATCTGCATAGTTTCGACTAGCAGATGACCAAAAACACTTACCGTTTGGAGATAACACTATGCGAGATCTGAATTACCAACTCAAACAAATCTGTCGTCATAATAGGGATGGCAGTTATTCAACCCAGGCCAAGCGCTTCCATCACCTGATGATGATAGCGAATCAACTCCATGACTTGGGCTTTCATGGTATGAAGCCGAGATCCTTAAAACCCAAACATGTGGATGCGCTGGTCGAACACTGGATGCAGCAGGATCTGGCGGTCGGCACTATCAAGAACCGTATGTCAGTATTGCGCTGCTGGGCCGAGAAAGTCGACAAACAAAACGTCATCGCAAGGTCAAATGATCACTATGGTATCCCGGATCGACAGTTTGTCAGCAACTACGCGTATATGAACGGCTTACAGCCAATGCCGGACTATCGAAGATGCACGGCCTACGGCATGCCTATGCACAGTCAAGATATGAAGAACTTACCGGATGGAAGTCTCCAGCTGCCGGTGGACCCGTGACCAAAGATTTGAGCCCAGGCCAGAAGGTGATGGATCGTCAAGCCCGCAAAACCATCAGCCTTGAGCTTGGGCATATTAGGCAACAGATCTCTAGTGTGTACTTAGGAAAGTAAGGAGTATATCTTAAGCACTACTCCTGAAAGAAGACAGTTTACGTGATTTGTTGTACCGGTACAAACCGGCCAAGAAGAGACATTTGAGAAGTGCTTTATTGATGGCGGGTGGGGTGATATTCTGCGTAAATAGTAGGGTATAACGATAAGGCAGGATGCAGCACCACATTAGAAATACATACGTCCAATTTATTCGTGCCCATTACCTTAGATAGAAGGCAAACCGCACGTTTTAAAAGCTCGTCAAAGTGAATTATCCAACAATTTGTTCAAGTCGCTCGCTTCGCTCACTGGGACGCTCCGCCGCGACTCCGCGCCCCTTAACAATGCGTTAGAGGTAAATGTCATTTATGAACAAAGAAAAAGCTCATAAGTTTGCAGAAGAATGGATTAATGCTTGGAATTCGCATGATATAAATCAAATACTTTCACACTACGACGACGAATTTGAAATGTCATCTCCGGCAATTATCAAACTCACTGGTGAACCAAGTGGCGTGCTCAAAGGTAAAGCTGCTGTGGGAAATTATTGGGTAGGTGCTTTAGAAAAATTTCCAGACTTAAAATTCACGTTACTGCACACATTACAAGGCGCAAATAGTGTCGCTCTAATATATGAGGGTGTATTGGGCCTTTCAAATGAGATCTTTCATTTCGGTACAAATGGGAAAGTCGTAAGAGCTTTTGCACACTATGACCTCTAACAAAGCCATTAAATTCGCTCCTTACGGTCGCCGGACGCTCGTAAACTCGCGCCGTTTATGGCGGCGTTATGCAGGCGCGCAGAAATGAGCTTAACGAATGTTGTTAGTCAAATTGAGACGTTGCGTCCGTTCAGTAGCGACGCGGAACGTTGCGTCGCGCTGCATGACTTCGTTCGCGACGAGATCGAATTTGGATTTACGTCTGGCTTTGAAAGCGTTAGGCCAGAACAAACACTGGAGTTGAAGAGAGGTCACTGCAATGTGCAGGCCGACCTCTTCCGAGCCCTGCTCGAATTTGTCGGGATTTCCGCGCGGTTGCGTTTTGTCGACCTCGACAAAGAAGTGCTTCGCTATGCTGTGCCGTGGCCCGTTTTCGTTCTGCTTCCGCCGAAGCTATTCCATGCCTTAACCGAAGTTGAGGTTGGCGGAAGAAGGGTAAGAACGGATAGCTACATTTTTAAGACCGCTATGTTTCAAAGGCAAAGGGAAAAGCTCGGACAATCAGGGCTGACTGCTGGATTCGGGCTTGGAGAAGACGCTACGTGCGAGTGGAATGCCACTGGAGACGCATTTGCGCAAGCGCATAGCAGCGATGTAAACGATGGCAATGCAGTCTATCAGAGCCTGGAAGCCGCGTTGAGCGATAAAGCCGGAAATAATCGGTTGCTTGGCATCCACTTCAATCAATGGCTGGGTTGCGTTCCCGGTAGCTTTCGAAGAGCATCTGAACATTACCTCAATAGCCGACTGGATGGCAGCTGATAATGTGCCACGAAGAATGCATAGTTAACTGTTAGCGATTTAAAATTATCATATGAGGTAATTATGAAATATATAATTGAGTTAGAAGATGGTAGAAATGAGCCTATAAAAGATCTTGATAATGCAATAAGAATTGTTCTTGCTGACAAAGGCACAGTTGGAGCTGAAGATATTACATTTGCATACTGTAAATTTGAAGCAGAAACTTCAAATCATAAAAAACATATTCACGAGAACGCAGAAGAAATTATATATATACTTTCTGGTAAAGGTGTCAGCGGAATCAAAGATAACGAAGTCGTAATGAAAAAAGGCGACACAATGTTTGTTCCTCGGGGAGAAGTTCACTGGTTCTATAACCCTGAGCCAGTAGAAATGCTTTTTGCGTATACTTGACCTACTTTAGGTTCTGCTGGATATAAAATTGTAGAGTAATAACGAAATTATATAAATATAATTATTATAATTTCGCTAACCAACTGTTCGAGCGACTCCTGAAGCTCGCCGCTCAGCATAAACGCTATGCATAGGAAGCACTGATGTCCATTGCATCAATACAGACTGGAAAGCATTACGATTGGGGTGGTACTTGCGACGGCTGGCACCTTGTGGCGTCTCCAAATCTAAGCGTAATTCAAGAGCGCGTGCCTAGTGGTTCATCTGAGGTTC
>JARRQF010000075.1:0-21387 GCA_037382065.1 Candidatus Thiodiazotropha sp.
AATAGCTTCGATGGTTATGGTCACCTACTGGATGAATCACGCTACAACGTGAATGGCACGCTTGAGGCGGCACATGGCGGCGTTGCAACTCCTTGGAATAGCGGGCTATTCCGCGTCGTGCATGGATGCACAAGTGTCGCGGGCACATGGATGTGCAGGAGCGACTCTTGCCCTGCACCACCACAAACGCACCCTTCACGCTGCCCAACTAATCTTTTTAGGTTGTAAAAAAATCAGTTGACCGCTCCATTCTAATAACAGGTTTCTGATTTTAAAGAAAATAGCTTCGATGGTTATGGTCACCTATTGGGTGAATCACGCTATGCTGGCTTGAGCGCTGGACCAGCGCCGCCAACGCCGCACCAAGAACACCAGGGCAATAACAGCTGCAGTTAGGGCGCCTCCCATGGCCCATACCAAAGGTTGCTCCGGTGATGGGCAGAAGAATACCTGCAACCGATCCAGGCCCATCGCATCAAGTATCCAAGGGATGAGCAGATAAAGCACCAGCAAATAGATCACGGCAGAAATATCAGCACGAGACTTCTTCGCCAAGGCCAACAAAAGAAAGATACTGATGTCCCGTAGCAAAAAGAGAAAGGCCAGCGTTGCCAACTGCGCCAAGCCGATCATCTTAACTTCCCATAAAGATTGCGAAGAAGACATCAGGTAAAGCGCGGCTATTGCCAATGGTAAAAGCAATAAGGCAGTCAACCAGGCAGGCATGAGTTGAGCAACATGTCTGCCCTGCCCTGTTTTTAGCGCCACCAATAAAGCTCGCAAGTCCACAGGATTCTTAGGCTCCACAAAAAGCGCCAACCAAACACCTGCGACCCAAAAACCAAACGCCAGAAGCCACCAGGCTTTGGCACCGTTTCCAGCCATCAGCATGGCATACTTATCCACCGCCAAGCCGCCAAAAAAGAGGGGCAAAAACCAAAGAAATACAATCCAAACCCAAGGCCCACCACTATAACTCAGTTCTCGCCGCATCACCCGATAGGCCCCGATCAGGGTCCAGAGCCATAGCAGCACGGCGGTCACCAAAAGATAGTTATAGGCAGTCAACGACTGGCCATACCAGAGCAAAGCCTTGGAATGCTCCAAATCCCCGGCGAAAGAGCTCAAAAACAGGAAAAGCAGCAACACCAGTAAATAGATGCTACCGCCACCCCGGGCATTTTCTAAAGTACGACTGCGGATATAGAACAAGCTAATCAAAAATCCCAGTCCATGGGAGAGCAGCACACCGAAAACGCTCAATCCCAGCAATTGCCAATCCTTCAGTCTAGCATCCCCATTGGCGTAGGCCAGTACCGCCACGATCAAACAGAGAAATCCACCATACCAGGTAAAACTGGTG
Source organism: Candidatus Thiodiazotropha sp. (assembly GCA_037382065.1). GTDB lineage: Bacteria > Pseudomonadota > Gammaproteobacteria > Chromatiales > Chromatiaceae > Thiodiazotropha. The sequence goes on from JARRQF010000075.1 coordinate 1,364, forward strand.
CTACCGAATAGCTTGCCCCAAGTCATGGACCAAGGACTCAACCCCGAAATCCGTTGCCAATCCCAGGTACGTTCAGCGACCTCGCCATAAACAGCGCCGGAGGCCTTTTTGGTGCCCCAAATGCCGGTGACAATCAACAGCAGAAAGACAGCTGCATGGCCGATTTCTCGATTAAACGCATAGTCATTCACGACCAGATGTAAGATTAGCAAGAGACCATAAACCAGAAATAAGGCAATGAGATGATAAGGTATCAGTTCCAGCCAGAGATTACGGATAAACTCGGGATTGCTTTTCATTGCTGTCTACCCGCCTGAATACGCTTCACATAGAGTTGTTGCAAATCTGGCCTCTCAGGCACAAAAGCTGCCACTGGTAATCCCTTGGTAACCAGTGCCGATAACAGTCGAACGCGTTCATTTGCGTCAGACGACAAAGATATCCGAGCCCTTAGCGGCGTTGACTCCAATAATTGACATCCCTCTTGGGTGGCCAAGAAGGCCACTAAACGATCGTCTTCGCGACTGAGTTCAATGCGTATCTGCTCAGCATGATCAGCATGGGCAATAACCTGCTGATCCAAGATGCGCCCGGACTCTATAATAAGCACCTCGCTAGCGTAATCGGCCAGTTCCGCCAGGATGTGGGAAGAAACCAGCAGGGTCATGCCCTGATCACGCAGCTCAAGAAAAAGCGTACTGAGGCTGGCCCTCGCCTCGGGATCCAGTCCTGAGGCTGGTTCGTCCAACAGCAGTACAGCAGGCTGATGAATGATGGATTGGCCGATGGCCAACCGCTGGCGCAAACCGCGTGACAGATCACCGGCGGGGATGTGCAGGTATGGGGTGAGATTCAAGCATTCAGCGGTAGGCTCTACCTGCGCATCCGAAACCCCATGGGTGCGGCAAGCATGCAGCAAACAGCGGCGCACACTGAGCTGGTCGTAAAGACCGAAAAAATCAGATAAATACCCCAAGCAATGATGTACTTTTCGCGGCTGCGCCAGAGTATCGAAACCATGAATACGCACACTACCAGAAAAGGGGCGACTAAGCGCGGCAAGGCAACGCAATAAGGTACTCTTGCCAGCACCATTGGGACCGACCAGCGCCGTGATCCTGCCAGGCTGGATGTCAAAACTGACGCTATGCAAGGCTCGCTTGGCCGGATAATCAAAGACCAGTTCGCGCACCTGAATCATGGCAGTATCTTGAGAGTCTGACATCCTCAGCCTTTCACTGTTGGAATTAGTGGATGAAATTCTGCATATTTCGTTTTATGCGCCATGCGCCGCTGGTACTTCTTCAGGCGTTGCTCACGCTTTTTAAAGCTATTCAGTAGCGCATAGAACGTGCCATCGCTCAGGATGGCAAAACAGGCTATCCCATTGGGTTTAGGAATAGGGAAATTCCGCTTTCCAGCCCGTTAGCCACTGGTTCATGCCAAGTTCATTGGTGTATTATCATTTTCCTGTTGCCGATGCAAAGCCAGATTCCAGATTTTGCAAGCATTCCCTGCATACTGGCGCATCGCACGGACTTGCTCGCCATTGGGAGTAATCTGAAATTTAAAGGCTTTGAGTTGTTTCATCCCTGCATGATACTTTGGCCCTATGGAATAAAGTAACGATATGAGACATGGCAGACACTGTCTATTCTTGATGCACGTTTATTTGGTCTTTGTCACAAAATAGAGCAGACACCGAACGAACAGGACGCTGGTGTGTCCGCGCTATCCATCCCTGCCCTGAACGGCAGGTTTTTTCGCGCAAACTGGATAAATATCTCTTCCTCAGAAATGCCAATAGTACCCAAAGGCACAGCATGCCAATAAAAAGAAATATCGAATCCGGTTTAACCTAAAAAAATCAGTTGACCGCTCCATTTTAATAACAGGTTTCTGGTTAGGTTCAAGGCTACCAGGGGGTGACAGAGTTCATGGCACGGAATGGGTTGCTCATGCTGCCCATGTCATTGGACATGCGAGTGACTCCATTGCGCATGGCTCCGGTATCGTATTGCATCCGACCAACACTTTGACTCATCAGGGCAACGTCATTCTGCATCAGCGGTACCGAAGCGATATCCCCACGCATTGCGCTCATGTCCACAGCCATGGTCTGCATATAGGTGCGCATGGGCACCATAGCGCCCTCCATGTTTCCCATGGAGGTTTTCATGGCCCCCATATCCTGTTGCATGCTATGCATGTAGGTTTCCATCGAGACCATTTTACTGCTCATCAGTGCCATGTCATCCATCATGCCGTTGATAAGTTCCACCATCCAGACACCGCCAATGATAGCGATTATGCCAATCAGAATTGTCCAGCGGTTGTGTATCTTGCTGCGGACTTCAATGTAATGCTGAAGCAACTCGTCGCGTTGCTTCATTTCCAACAGGAGTTCATGCAGGGCGCTACGGGATGTGGACTGTGAGGATGGGGTGTCTGGCATGGCTTGATATGAGGCTTTGTTTATTGATAGCTTGCTATCGACGGGATCAATAATATGGGGCATTTACGCTTTCTGCGCCGTTCTTTATAATGAGCGTAGCAAAGGAACCCAATACCGAATAGCAAAGAAATTAAACAAAGCTTGTATCATTATACTAACCACTGCATGGTTTTCGGAGTGGCATTTACATTCGGTCATGTGCCATATGTGCGCGAGACTGTCTTCCTATAACGAATCATCAAAGCTTTTATCTCCCTCACCGCTTGGCCAAACCCTGTGAAGAGCGCTCGACAAACAATAGAGTGACCAATATTAAGCTCAGTAATGCCATTAATTGCCACAATCGGAGAAAGATTATGGTAATCGAGACCATGTCCAGCATTAACCTGTAAGCCTAGGCTAATACCATAATCAACAGCGGCAATAATACGCTCCAATTCTAAATGCCGGGAGCGATCGTTCTCTGCATCAGCATAGTGTCCTGTATGTATCTCAACAACCGGAGCACCAGAGGCCTTCGCAGCGTCTATCTGTTTTAAATCGGCATCAATAAATAGTGAAACGCGAATTCCAGCTTCACTCAATTCACTGCAGTAGTCCGTCATGTAGTCCAACTTGGCGGCAACATCCAATCCACCTTCAGTGGTCAACTCTTCGCGCTTTTCAGGAACCAGGCAACAATCGTGGGGTTGAAAGCGAGTGGCTATGGCGGCCATTTCGGAGGTGGCGGCCATTTCAAGATTCATTCGAGTCTGCAATACATCGGATAAGATCTCTACATCCCTATCCTGGATATGACGACGATCCTCTCGCAGATGGAGGGTAATTGCATCGGCCCCCGCCTGCTCCGCTACTAGTGCCGCTTGAAGTGGCTCAGGGTATCGGGTACCTCGCGCCTGGCGCAGGGTTGCGACATGATCAATATTAACCCCAAGTAACATCTCATTCTCAACCATATTTATACCTGTTTTTTTAACTAGAATGTTCCATTCGCTCTGTAGTATCATTCTGCCAATTCATTCTACGCAATACCCTCCCTCCTCTCCAGAACTCGTTTAGGCTCTGATGATAGGCTGAAAGAGTTCCCGACTCTTCAGTGGTCTATCCCCAAGATAGTGAGCCAGAATACGGCGCATGAGTCGTTTCGCCTCTCTCATACCCAGCTTATCCAAGGGTTCTCTATTATGCAGGCAAATCAGCGTTCGTCCATGAATCTTAAGCTCTGACTGGCCAGAAAGAGAGAGTACCGGCCCCTGCTCCAGATGATACTCATAGAGCAAGTCGCTCTCTATTAATTTATTTGTGTCGGCGGTGTAATTTAGCAATAAGCCATAACCCAGTTCGGCTAATAGTTGCAGTTCGAACTCTCTTAAGCATTGATCGGCTGGTTCATCAGAAGCCAAGCGCGCAAGATTCTCACCATAACAGTCATAAAGTAAGGGATAGGGATCACCTCTTTCTATCAATCTCATGAGCAGCTCATTGATATAGAAGCCGCAATAGACACGTTCGCCTTGTAGAGAGAGAGGATGGCCATCCAGCTCTACTTCTGTAAGACGTTTCACCTCTCCCCGTCCCCTCAGTGAAACACGCAAAGGTGCAAAGGGTTGTAATAATATCGCTCGGGATGAACGGCCAGATTTGGCGCCTTGGGCAATTGCGGGAAAACGACCCTCGGTGGGTGAAAACAGCTCCAATAGTAAGCTGGTATCTCGGTAATCTCGTCGATGAATAAGGTAGGCTGGTATTAATTCAATACGGGACATCTCATCCCTCGAGAATCAGCTAACCCTGCACCGCATGAAAGCCAGCTATTCACCATATCCAAGGCGAACCAGCGCCGCTTTATCACTGGACCAGCTCTTTTTAACCTTCACCCACAGCTCAAGATGTACTTTGCAATCGAAAAAAACCTGCATGGCTTTTCTCGCCTGCGTTGCCACCTCCTTCAATGCCCCGCCATCTTTACCGATAATAATGCCCTTTTGTCCCGGCTTCTCAACCCAGATAACGGCATTGATACGATATAATCCCTTTTGCTCTTCAAATCGTTCAATTTCGACAGATACGGCATAAGGCAGCTCTTTGGCATAGCGTCGGGTGAGCTGCTCTCGGATCATCTCTGAGGCGAAGAACTTTTCGGGGCGATCGGTAAGCTGATCCTCTGGATATATATTTTCTGCTTCAGGCAAAGCATTAAGTACCAGATCTTCAAGGATTGGTAGATTGCGCCCGTTTTTGGCCGATACCGGAATAATTTCCAGAAAATCGTGTTTTGCCGACAGTTCGGAGAGATAAGGTAGAAGCTGCTCCTTCTGTTTCATCAAATCGACCTTATTAACGACTGCAATTGCCTGAGTGCCACTCTCTTTGAGTAGCTTTAAGACCTTCTCATCCTCATTTGTCCAGCGTAATGCATCAACCACAAAGATAAGCAGATCCACGTCAACCAATGCTGTTCTGGCTGTTCTATTGAGATAGCGATTCATCTCATTGTCACTTCGCTGGTGAATGCCAGGGGTATCCACATAGACCACTTGCCCCCTAGCAAGACTATTAACTCCAAGTATCGTATGACGTGTGGTTTGAGCCTTATGCGAAGTTATGGCCAATTTAACACCTAGAATACGATTTAAAAGCGTTGATTTTCCAACATTCGGACGCCCGATAATCGCAGCATAACCGCACCGATTAGCAACATTAGTCATTATTTAGTTCTGCCATCATTTTCAATGCCGCGTCTTGCTCTGCTTTTCTTCGGCTGGAGCCAAAACCAATGGTTTGTCGTGACAGCTCTTCAATCACACAGAGTACTTTAAAGTGTTGTTCATGGGGCTCGCCACTGACATCCATAATTTCATAACTAGGTAACCCCACCTTATTTGATTGGAGATGCTCTTGCAGACGAGTTTTAGGATCTTTTTGGTGGCTATCCGGGCTAAGCTTCAATAATCGGGGAGAAAAAATAGTTAATATAACCTGTCGAGTTGCTTCATAACCACCATCAAGATAGATAGCGGCAAGAATGGCTTCAACGCCATCCGCCAATATGGAATCTCTGCTTTGACCACCACTACGTAGTTCGCCCGGCCCCAAATTCAAATAATCTCCGAGCTTGAATTCCCTTGCCACCTTAGCGAGTGTATCCCGTTTGACTAAAGAGGCGCGCAATCGACTCAATTCGCCTTCTGTCGCATCGCTGAAATGGTGGAATAGGGCATCAGCAATGACAAACCCAAGAATCGCGTCACCCAAATATTCCAACCGTTCATTATTCCTCCCACCAACACTACGATGGGTCAGAGCCTGCTGCATCAGTCCAGGATCGTTGAAGGAATATTTTAAGTCACGACATAACTTATTGATATTCGCTTTCAATTCGCAGTTAACTCAACTGTTTCATTAAATGTCATCGCCAAATCGAGGTTATACGCCAAGTGCCGACGCACTTCATAAGCGACATTGATGGTTGTTACGTTATTGGAACGTTTGATAGTAATATTATCTTTGGTCACTTGAGTGATGCTATTAACATCCAGTTTTTTCATTAGCAGGGAGCGCAACTCCCTGACAGATTTGCGGGCAGCTAAAGACTCGTTCTTAACTGCCAGGAGAGAGGTTTTTACCGCCATGTGATCCATATAAACAGGGGCGATCCTAATGCCAACCATGATCAGAGTCCCCGCCATTACAAAAATAATTAGCCAACTGATAAAAGTGAGACCACGTTGTTTTTTAATGTGTTGCATATAAACCACCTCGATTAAGGAATACCTGTGCCCGCTTTCAATAACCGGCCTAATCAGTCATTCAACCTTTCTCTATCGGCCATCCAACATAATATCTTAATTGATACTCTTTCCGATCCGTTCCCAAGCAATAGGAGGAAAGCTATTAAGATTGGAATCCCAATTCATCCAGATCCTGAATGCCTTGCCTACCAAATTTTCATCAGGCACGAGCCCCCAACAGCGGCTATCATTACTATTATCCCGGTTATCCCCCATCACAAAATAGTGGCCATCAGGCACAACAATCGGACCTTGCCTGAGAACCTGACACCCCATGGGCAGATCCGGTGCCAGCGGATTAGTCAAGATAGCATGCTCAGTACCATCGAGATTTTCTATCGCCATCGACGCTCCCGTCATACGTGTCCCACTGCCTACCCCGCTAAATTGGCCAACTGACGTCTGCGGCATCGGCTTATCATTAATATAGACGGTCTTATTGTGATAATCGATGGTATCCCCCGGTAGTGCTACCACCCGCTTGATGTAATCCACCCAAGGTTGTTTTGGATAGCGGAAAACGACCGGATCCCCACGCTGCGGATCACCCAGATTGATAATCTTTTTATTCAGCACAGGCAGACGGATGCCATAGCTGAATTTATTCACCAGAATAAAATCACCAACCAGCAAGGTCGGCATCATAGAGCCAGAGGGTATGCGAAAAGGCTCGACCAAAAAAGATCGTAAGATGAGTACTGCAAAAATCACTGGAAAAAAGGATTTCGAGTACTCAACAAGCAACGGCTCTTTTCTAAGAGTTCTACCATCATCACTATCTGCACCCTCTTCTAGGTCAGAAGCCAAAGCGCTACGCTTATTGGCAAAAAAGATACTATCCAGAAGCCATATACCACCCGTCACGGCACTGGCAATAACAAGAAATGTTGGAAAATCAAAATTCATGGCTTACCTGCTTCTTATCCTGTTATAGAGCACAAAACTAATTATCCTTACCTACTTGAAGTACCGCGAGGAAGGCATCCTGCGGAATTTCAACCTTACCTACCTGCTTCATACGTTTTTTACCGGCTTTCTGCTTCTCCAGCAGCTTGCGCTTGCGAGTAATGTCACCACCATAACATTTGGCTGTTACATTTTTACGCAAGGCCTTGACGGTTGAACGCGCAATGATCTTACTACCAATGGCAGCCTGAATGGCTACTTCAAACATCTGTCGAGGAATAATCTCTTTCATTTTTGAAGTCAAATCCCGACCACGAGCCTGCGACTGATCCTTATGCACAATAATCGATAGCGCATCAACACGTTCACCATTAATCAAAATATCCAATTTAACCAGGGGTGATGCCTGAAAATGGGTAAACTCATACTCAAATGAAGCGTATCCCCTGCTAACCGATTTAAGTCGATCAAAGAAATCGAGTACCACCTCATTCAACGGTATCTCATAACTTAACTGGACCTGTCCAGCCAGATATTGCATATTTTTTTGAACGCCCCGTTTTTCAATGCAGAGCGTGATCACATTGCCAAGATATTCCTGAGGAACCAGGATGGTAGCCACAATAATAGGTTCACGCACCTCTTCAAACCTACCCGGATCAGGCAGTGCTGCTGGATTTTCGATATGGATCAGCTCGCCGTCAGTTTTAAGTACCTCATAAACAACCGAAGGGGCGGTTGTGATTAAATCGAGATCATACTCTCTCTCCAGTCGCTCCTGCACGATCTCCATATGCAGCATACCCAGGAAACCACAACGAAAACCAAACCCCAATGCCTGGGAAGTCTCTGGCTCATATTGCAACGCAGCATCATTGAGACGCAGTTTTTGCAAAGCGTCACGTAAATCCTCATAGTCATCAGAGCTGACCGGAAAAAGACCGGAGAAGACACGTGGACGCATCTTATCAAAGCCAGGCAGTGGTGCTTCTGCCTGACGAGTCTCCAATGTAATTGTATCACCCACAGGCGCACCATCGATCTCTTTGATTCCAGCAATCACATAGCCAACTTCACCCGCCTTTAAATGGGGCTTATCGAACTGTTTGGGGGTAAATACACCAACCTTTTCGGCCTGAAAAACCCGCCCTGTGGACATGATCCGCATTTTGTCTTTCGGCTTGATCATCCCATTCATCACCCTGATCAATGAGATAACCCCCACATAGGGGTCAAACCAGGAGTCGATAATCAGAGCCTGCAGAGGGGCATCGTAATCACCCGTTGGCGGAGGTATGGTCGCTATGAGCTGTTCCAGTAACTCGTCAATACCTACGCCTGTCTTAGCGCTGACGCGTATCGCATGCTCCGCATCGATACCAATAATCTCTTCAATCTCATTAATGACCCTCTCCGGCTCTGCGGAGGGTAAATCGATTTTATTCAGAACCGGTAGAACCTCCAGGCCCTGTTCAATAGCAGTATAGCAATTTGCAACACTCTGCGCCTCTACACCCTGTGCCACATCCACCACCAGAAGTGCCCCCTCACAAGCAGCAAGAGAGCGTGACACCTCATAGGAAAAGTCCACATGGCCCGGGGTATCGATAAAATTGAGCTGATAGATATGGCCATCCTTTGCCTTATGCTCTAGGGTGACACTCTGAGCCTTAATTGTAATGCCACGCTCTCGCTCCAAATCCATCGAATCGCACACCTGATGATCCATCTCCCGATCGCTCAACCCCCCGCAGGTCTGGATAAAGCGATCGGCAATCGTTGATTTACCATGATCGATATGCGCAATGATGGAGAAGTTACGAATGTGTTGCAGGTCAGACATATAACTTAACCTAGAATCCGTAGTTAAACATGGATTTGTGGATTTGCCCAATGGGAGAAGATAAAATCATTAATTGATCCAGCATTTCATTACCTTACATTAGATATTCGCGGTCAACTGAGAAATCGAGTGAAACGACTTACCGTTAAAGCTCAGGCGCACCGCTTTTTTGCTATTGCCGCCCAACTATTAAATAAGAAACGCCCCATTTCGGGGCGTTCCAATGATTTCTTGATACCGCAAAAAGTGGGATGATACCAAATCAAGCGCTTTGCAAATAGCTTAGAAGCCTCTCCCTATCAATAAAGTGTTCGCTCAAGCACTCCCCTTCGGGATTCTCCAAAAGAGGGATTCTCAGCGCATATCCCTGAGATTTCTCCGGATATCGGTCGATATCGACCTCAATAATCTCAAAATCCCGCTCCGATTTTAATTCTGAAAGTGCCTGCAACATCTCATCGCAAAGATGGCACCCCTGCCGGTGATAGAATCGTAATTTAATCACTTTTCGGGTACTCGCAGGGCGAGAAAAATCGGCCCGGTATCCCGATGAACCAAAAGCGCAACCGTTTTATCCCCTGGCAACTCCTTGGCCAGGCTATTGAACTGTTCAACGGTTTCGATATCGATATTATTGACCATCGTAATGATATCACCCTGTTGAATGCCAGCTTCACGGGCAGCTTGCCCTGTCACTGACTCAACCACAACACCTCGACGCGATGAGAGATTCCACTGTTTACGCAACGATTCACTGATAGCTGAGACCCTCAAACCCAAACGATTTTCCGAAACCATTGGCGCTGGATTATCAGCAAGCTCCAGTTGCTCCTCGGCGGGTAATTCAGCGATATTCACACTGACCAGCTTCGTTTTACCCTTGCGCAAAATCTCTAACTTGGCAGGCTTATCGACATTACTTCTTCCCACCAAAGGCGGGAGTTCTGACGAGGTGTTAATGGCGGTTCCATTGAATGCCAATATCACATCACCCACCTGTAAACCCGCCTTCTCAGAAGGGCTATTAGGCAAAACACGGACAACCAAAGCACCACGGGGGTGATCCATACCGAAGCTATCGGCTAAATCATGTGTCACATTCTGAATCAGAACCCCCAACCAACCACGGGTCACTCGTCCATGGGCTTTCAACTGATCAGCCACATTAATCGCCATTTTAATGGGAATTGCGAATGAAAGCCCCATAAATCCACCTGAACGGCTATATATCTGTGAATTCACCCCAACTACTTTACCGTCCATATTGAATAGGGGACCACCTGAGTTTCCTGGATTGATAGCAACATCGGTTTGAATGAAAGGAACATAGTTTTCACTTGGAAGATTACGTCCCTTCGCACTTACGATGCCTGCTGTAACCGAATGATCGAAACCAAAGGGAGAGCCAATGGCCAATACCCACTCACCAACTCTGAGTGTATCGGAATCACCGATCTCTACCACCGGGAGGTCATTCGCATCAATCTTGATTAAAGCGATATCACTTCGCTCATCTCTACCAATCAATTTGGCAATAAATTCACGACGGTCATTTATTCGCACCAGAATCTGATCCGCACCGTCCACAACATGATTATTGGTGAGGATATAGCCATCCTCAGAAATTATGAAACCGGATCCCAAGGAGCGTTTTTCCGCTCCCTCTTCCGGCATCTGGTAACCATAATTATCAAAAAACTTACGCATCAAGTCACCGAGCGGGCTTCCCTCTGGGATGCCTTGTAAATCGGGCATATTGAAAGGCAAATTATCTTTGAGTAAGGTGTTACCCTTGGTACTTATGTTAACCACTGATGGCGCGTTCTGCTCAGCAAGGTCGGCAAATTCAGGTAGATTTCTCGCTTCTACAGACAGCGTCATTAACAAGCCAAGTAGCATGACAACTAACATTTGAAGGGAAATTCTATTGTCTTTCATGAAATGGCTCCTGGAAGAGACTTTGGATAAATGCCTAACAGATTCTAAGTGGCCAAGCGTCAGACTAATTGCACAGACGCACTGTTCGCATGACGCAGAATGACAGCTTGGTAATCTGGGTCGTGGCGACTTTTTTGAGCATGCTTTTTAATGAGAATAAGCCCACTAATCAGCCCCAATAGACCACCAGTCACTTGCGGGAGTTCCCCTGCGGATAGATCAAAAAAATTTGCTATGCCAGCCGCAAGCATAGCAACCAATATCATACTAATAAGAGGGAATAGGTAGGTAAGAAAAGAGATCTTTAGGAGAATATTCTCTTGCAAACCGATAATAACCTGTTCACCAGGCTTGGCATCAACCCTGTTAAGCACTTTGAGTTGATAATTTCGGCGTTTGAAAAGACCCGCCAATATGGTTGTACTGCAACTTCCCTCACTTGAACAAGAGCCACATGGCGCATGCTGCTGGGTCTCTACAATCGCAAATTCCTGATCGAGACGAATAACAGTGGCTACCTCCTCAATCATGAGATGGCTTAAGTTGCATCCCCTGCACTACTCCAAGAATTGTCACAGCAGGCACCTCACCCACTGCTGTTACCTGGTAACCATCCACTTGACCTCCCCAGGCGTTGATTGCCCCAAGTCGAGTTACCCCGTTGAAAGCCCCATCCCTAGCTTGATCTTCGATAAAAACAGAGAGCGAACCCAAGCCATCACTAAAGACGTACTGTTCAATGGGAGAGTTGCTTAAAGGGTCACGCAGCAGATATTGCATACTCAGACTGAATCCGCTCGGCAGGCGCAGAAAATCCCATCGGCTGCTTACCTTTTGAGATATATCTACGTTAACACCTTCATTGCTTTTCAGTTTATAGGTATAGAGTGATTCCCTTTGGTAGAGATCTCCGATCTCTGCTGTACCAATCTGCAAATCGGTAAACATCGTCTGCTCCAGCGGGTCACCATGTTCATTGGTCAGATCTGATTTGAGCGGTAAACCACTCTCCAGATCAAGATAGAAACGATAACCATAGCGCAATCGATCATTGGGTAGAATGACTACGGTCTGGGCCTTGCGATTAACGATTCGGGTCTGTCCCGCCATGCGGAAGCTATAGTGATCATCTAGTTGAGCCAAGTCATCAGGTAGGATATTCAGAAACTTTTTACTAGGAACACGTTTATCAACAGAGACTTCGTTGGAATTGGGCAGCACACAGGTAACCGACTCTTCATCGCGAATCACCTCACGAGGTGCGCCATTAAGAGATATCAGACTCTCTTTCACCCGATCACCTTTAACAGCATGGGCGATTTTCATAACTTCCAGCTGATTATCATGCAAATAGACGAAGGTTCCCTGATAACTCAGTTTCTGAACAGCATCCATCATTCGTTCCAACCAACCTCTGGGAGAGAGTTCATTATCAGCAAATAGTGGCTGATAAAAGCCCAGAGTGACACAAAAACTCAGTAGTAGGCGAGGTATAGCCTGGCTGGTTCGAAGGGAACTCATCCTGGTAACTCTATAACTCACTGCTTATTTTCATCGTAGCTAACGAAATTGGCGAATGGCATAATGCCTTTTATGTTACTCGAAGGTGAAATCTCCTGATGATTGACCAGGTAGGCATTCAGGCGAGACTCAACTTTCGGCTTTTTCAGCAATTCCCAGCGAGTGCCATCATCTGCCACATAGAGGTTGGTTGCTGGTAGTTGAGTTGCCACAACACTTTGTTGTGGTGTCTCTGATCCCTCAGGGCTGATCATCTGCGGCGCCAATACCACTGCGACAGCGGTCAGTGAAGCTGCGACGGCCAAACCTGTATAGACATGCTTCCTGCCACTTTTGGGACGCTTTCGCGCTATTGGCACCAGCACTACCGGCTCATCTTCCAGGCGCTTGCTAATCGCCTGGGCCAGACCAGTATCATACAGAGATCCGGCTTCTCCACGCATGGCATCGCCGATTAAATGGTATCGAGACCATACCTCTTGCCTGGATAAATCATTAGTTAATTTTTTGATTTCAGATGATATCTCACTTTCAGACAACTCATCATCCACCAATGCGGATAGTCTTTCAATCTCTTGCTCAGTCATTTTATGATGCCTGATTATTAAGGTTTCAGTAACGGACTCAGTTTTTTATCGATCGCTTCACGGGCTCTGAAAATTCGAGAACGCACCGTACCGACTGGACACGACATGGCGTTGGCAATCTCCTCATAACTCATACCCTCAAGCTCTCTCAAGACAATGGCGGTACGGAGGTCTTCGGGCAGATCATCAATGGCCCTCTGTAACGTCATAGCTATCTCTTCTGTCAATATGTGGTTCTCAGGAGTACCTGTCTCCTTTAGAAGCACGCCAACATCCATTTGTTCAGCCACTTCTGCTTCTACATCATCAGAAGGGGGGCGGCGTCCCTGAGCCACAAGGTAATTTTTCGCAGTGTTAATGGCAATCCGATAGAGCCAGGTATAGAAAGCACTGTCACCACGAAACTTGGGTATGGCCCGGTAAGCCTTGATAAAGGCCTCCTGGGTCACATCCAACACCTCATGAGGATCCCGAATATAGCGGGAGATCAGATTGGTGATTTTCTGCTGATACTTGAGAACCAGCAGGTCAAACGCCTTTTTGTCACCCTGTTGAACTCGTGCAACGAGCTCCTGATCGATTAACCGCTCGCCCATCCGGGCTTTTACCTCCTCGCGACAGGCACATCCAGTGCACAGTCCCATTGACAGTGATAATTTATATTAGTTCTAGCAATTTAAGCTTCAATTGACCAATATCAAGTTAAAGAACTACCTGATTCAACCAAACACCAATTTAAGCTAGGATACAGAACATCTGGATGCGCATTATCACCATAACGACCCTACCCCGCAAATTATGACGACCGAATACCTGAATGACGTTCTTATCATCGGCAGCGGTGCTGCCGGCCTTAGCCTGGCCCTTCGACTTGATGAACGGCTGAAAATAGCCATGATCTCGAAACGAGAGCTAGAAGAGAGCAATACCTACTATGCGCAAGGAGGCATCTCTGTGGTCCTTGACAAAGCAGACAGCATTGCATCGCATGTCAAAGATACTCTGGATGCCGGCGCAGGCCTATGCGACGAACAAGCGGTCCAGCTTGTGGTAGACAACGGTCCAGAGATTATCGAGGGGCTACTCAAGTGAGGGGGACACTCCCACAGGCGGGTAATACATGCGGCCGACGCCACAGGTAAAGAGGTGGAGACGACACTGCAACGTCAGGTTCAGGCACGCTCCAACATCAAGGTATATGAGCATCATATTGCTATTGATCTGATAACCAGTGAGCGAAGTGATAAAAAACAGCAGAAACGCTGCTACGGAGCCTATATCCTTGACCATAAAAGTGGCCATGTGGAGACCTTTCGCGCCCGTTTCGTGATTTTGGCAACGGGTGGAGCGAGCAAAGTCTATCTCTATACCAGCAATCCAGATATTTCCACCGGGGATGGTATTGCAATGGCCTGGCGTGCCGGTTGCCGGGTCGCCAATATGGAATTCATCCAGTTTCATCCGACCTGCCTCTACCACCCTGAGGCAAAAAGCTTCCTTATTTCAGAGGCGGTCAGAGGGGAAGGTGGTCAACTAAAACTACCCGATGGCAACCGTTTCATGCACCGTTTCGACAAACGCGAGGAGCTGGCGCCCCGGGATATTGTTGCCCGAGCCATAGACCATGAAATGAAACGTATAGGTGCCGATTGCCTCTATCTGGACATCAGCCACAAACCTGCCAACTTTATTCTGGAGCACTTCCCTACCATCCATCAACGCTGCCTCGATTTTGGTATCGATATGACAAGTCAGGCTATTCCTGTTGTGCCTGCTGCGCACTATACCTGTGGCGGCATTATGGCAGACCTAAAAGCCCGTACCGACATTGCCGGGCTCTACGCGATAGGAGAGAGCGCCTATAGTGGTTTGCATGGTGCCAACCGCATGGCCAGTAACTCCCTACTTGAGTGCCTGGTTTTCGCCAATCTGGCTGCCCAGGATATTCATGCCCTTGACGCTAAAACAGCTGAACCTCCCCCTATCCCTCCCTGGGACGAAAGTCGAGTTACAGAACCTGATGAAGAGGTCGTGGTCTCCCATAACTGGGACGAACTGCGCCATTTTATGTGGGACTATGTCGGCATTGTACGGAGTAATAAACGGCTGGTCAGAGCGCGTCGCCGGGTCGATCTGCTGCAGCGCGAAATCGTCGAGTACTATAGTAATTTCCGGGTTAGTATGGACCTGCTCGAACTTAGAAATCTGGTCGATGTAGCCGACATGATCATCCGCTCAGCCCAGTGTCGGCGTGAAAGCCGAGGCCTCCATTTCACCATCGATTTCCCATACCAGGATGATCGCGTTCAATGCAAACCCACGATTTTAATCCCCGAAACCTACTCGCCTTTCTGATGAAAAGTGCCATGTTTTAATAATACACACAGACGACGCTTCTGCTCCTTAGGCAGTGCATCCTGAAATAGAACCATGGATGGATGTTGCCAGCGATGCCTGACATTAAAACGCAATAATATCAGCCAAGGGGTCATCAGACTATCAGTACGCAAAGTTGCGGCAACCCGCCGACCATTTCCCAGGATAATTTTCGAACGGCCACTACTTTCAATGGTCGCCTCCACGACTCTAGTG
The DNA here is from genome assembly GCA_037382065.1 of Candidatus Thiodiazotropha sp. GTDB lineage: Bacteria > Pseudomonadota > Gammaproteobacteria > Chromatiales > Chromatiaceae > Thiodiazotropha. The sequence continues at coordinate 16,997 of JARRQF010000075.1, forward strand.
GCAGGGTTGAAGTCATACCCTCTCAACCGGGCAATAGTGAGTAATATCAACAGCAATAACAGGGGTAGTTTATAAAACAATAACAAAGGTGCAGCAAGCGTCACTATAAACGCTGTAGCATGAAGAGCGTGAAGCCAGAGCAGCTCATGCCGAGATGATTTTGGAGTCACTGTGATAGCTGGAATCTTAGTTGGCATCCCCGCCACCTCCTTGTGGCTTGAAGCTAAATTCTGCGGTTAATCGCTAAATAGATAGTTTCCAACAAGAGATAAACTGGGTAATTGCGTAGGATGTGGTGAGGCACGAACCGCATCAATAACCAAGTGCCGTCTCACAAACATCAATAATGCGGCTCGCAAAGCTCACTGCATCCTACATAATAAACTTACGCACGTTATGGGGTACACTAATCCAGTACCATGCGTGTTCCCACGCAGAGCGTGGGAATGAGATACCTGCAAACTGCAATTATCTTGCTGATATGGCATTCAAAACGCTTTTCTTAAGAAACGCAACGGGCTTAGGTACCGACTCGATGCCGACACTGTAGTCTTCTCGCCCTCCAATCCCCACATCACGACCACTGCCTCCCACCAGGTAATCATAACCACCACCCGCGCCACCAATAATGGTGTCATTGCCAGCTTGACCGTACAGCGAGTCATTACCCTCTCCGCCATTAATTCTATCGTTGCCAGAGCCACCATAGATTCTATCATTGCCCGCATCGCCATTAAGGGTTTGGTTGCCAGCGCCACCATAGATATTGTCGTTACCATTACCGCCACTGATGGTGATATTATTCGGCATACCATAGAGTTGCTGACCAGTCATCGTGATGTTGTCATCACCCTCACCGCCCCAGATTTCAAGACACCTGGCCTCTTCAGGAGTGAACTGGTGAGTTTCTTTGTCATTAATCGTGACGGTTACTGAGCCATCGATATTCTGATGTACGTTGATCTTATCATTGCCACCTGCTGCATTAAGGATAGTCTTCCCGGTTTTTGCATCTGTAGCTCTCGCTGTGCGATTCGGATCCACTATTACTTCCAGCTTCCCAAGAATCCTAGCAGAGAAAATACTCATAATCATAACTCCTTGTAATGTTAAATTTATCAATCCGGGAATATCTACTGCCAATCCCGACAGGCTTAGTTAAACATGCCATACGCACTCAAATATAGATAGGAATATCCCTAGCTAGTATTAACCCTAGAGCTAACCTGTAGCCCTAAACATAAAAGCGATTCAAATAAAACGCCCAGCGCGCCTAGCCAATCTATTTCACCACGAAGGGAACGAAGAACACGAAGGATCATATCCTTCGTGTTCTTCGTAGTAAATTTTTTACCTCTACACAAGAAACTTACCGCACGTTACGGGGTACACTAATCCAGTATCATACGTGTTCCCACGCAGAACGTGGGAACGAGATATCTGCAATCTGCAATTATCTTGCTGATATGGCATTCAAAACGCTTTTCTTAAAAAACGGATGGGGCTTAATCTCTTTCTCGATGCCGACACTGTAGTCTTCTCGCCCTCCAACCCCCACATCACAGCCACTGCCTCCTACCAGATAATCATAACCACCACCACCCACAATGGTGTCATTGCCAGCTTGACCGTACAACGAGTCATTACCCGCTCCGCCATTAATGTAATCGCCGCCGGAGCCACCGAAGATTCTATCATTACCCGCTCCGCCAAAAATTCTATCGTTGCCAGCACCACCGGTGATGATGTCATTGCCCTCCCCCCCACTAAGGGTTTGGTTGCCAGCGCCACCATAGATCTTATCGTTACCTTTACCGCCACTGATGGTGATATTATTCGGCATACCATAGAGTTGCTGACCAGTCATCGTGATGCTGTCATTACCATCGCCGCCTTTAATTTCAAGACACCTGGCCTCTTCAGCAGTGAACTGGTGGGTTTCTTTATCATTGATCCTGACGGTCACTGAGCCATCGATATTCTGATGTACGTTGATCTTATCATTGCCACCTCTTGCATCAAGGACAGTCTTCCCGGTTTTTGCATCCGTCGTTCTTGTTGTGCTATTCATATCAACACTATGGTGGTGATGGTGATGGCGATGCCTTAGGTGGCGACCCAATAAGCTGTGGCCTAAAAGACTAAATAAACTCATTATCATAACTCCTTGTTATTTTAAATTTTCAATCCGGGAATATCTACTGCCAATCCCAATATGGTTAGTTAAACATGCCATACGCACTCAAATATAGATAGGAATATCCCTAGCTAGTGTTAACCCTAGTACTGATCTGCTTTGAATAACTTGAGTGAATCTATGACAAAACAAGATCCACCAGAGAACTCATCCAGGTATACCAAGCTTGACAAACGACTCCTCACAGAAGGTCTAGGTGAGGCATTAACCCGAATTGAGGCGGACACCTATCGGTTGGTGATAAAATGGCTCCTAAACATAAAAGCGATTCAAATAAAACGCCCAGCGCGCCTAGCCAATCTATTTCACCACGAAGGGAACGAAGAACACGAAGGATCATATCCTTCGTGTTCTTCGTAGTAAATTTTTTAACCGCATCATGGATGTTCATGAGCCACCCCACTATTGATGCGGTTCGCACCGCTCACCGCATCCTACGCAATCACGAATTTTATCGCGTATTCAAAAAGAGTTACCTATCGGTTTGGTATGCTTTATTCAGCGCTTTTTAAGAGCGCACCTGACACTTTTTTCATTACACGACCAATTGGTTCTTGCGATACTTGTACTTGTCTAAAATTTGCTACGAACTCATCATAGGTCATCTCGATAAAGCCATCATCTGCTCCAGTAATTGCACCAGCCCCTATTTTGTCATCACCCCAGGGATTGTATACCGTTACTATCCACTTACCTTTTGCATTCTGTGAGACCTCTGTTACCACGTAAGCGTGCGATGTCACTATACCGAATGCTGTTTCTCTCTTTTTACCATGATTGGATGACAGAGACGATGCTGTAACGCTTTGACCATTGGCTAAAGACGATTTAAGCACTTCAGGTGAAAATTTAGCAGGATTACCGATGTTAAATTCAGTTTGGCCGGTTATCTCCCCTAATGCTTCATTAGGGTGTCCACCTTCTATGGCCGCATAGCTGCCGTGAGCCTGAGCAAAGGCTTTTTCAATGATAGCAACCCAAAGCTCTGATTTTGAGGCGCTACCTGTATGGGCATACACTGGTTTCCCGGAATTGACAGCTGCAAAATCATCATCCACAGTAACATCGCCCAGCTTACCGCGAAAATGAACCGTATAGGTTCCATTACCATTATCCGTTATCATTCGCTCCAGATGACCAGGGTTGTGAAGCGCAAGACTTGCTAACGCGGCAACGAAATAGCAATCACCAACCCGCCCTTGCTGCACATCAGTCAATTCTGCACCGTCTACAAATACCTCTCCGTTAATGTCCTGATAGGTAATATTATCGCCTTGATTAGCGTTTTCATTTAGCGAGTTGTGATTATTGGTCAGACCAGGATCTTCCAACTCAACCTCATTCACTAAAAAAGGTTGCAGATGCTCATGCAGCCAGCCCCCGATACCACACCCACCGCCTATATAGCCGTTATGGGTTGCGTTTATTATTATATCGTTACCATTACCACCATTAAGTGATATTTTTGTTTTAGGCCCATAGAGCTGTTGCCCGGTTACTGTAATAATATCATCCCCATCTCCGCCATTAATAACCAGATCTCGGGCTTCCTTTGCACTGAACTCGTACCTTTCACCATCGATATTGACATCCCAAGAACCATCAGGGTTCTGATGTGCATGGATCTTTTCAATTCCTCTGCCACCATTAATGGTGGTTGTACCGTTTTGAACGGTGATACTAAGACCAGAAATCGTTTGAATTATTCTCTCTGCTTTCTTAGGAATCACACTATGACCAGGAAATATTCCATAATTACCTGAACTTCTTTGTATATTCGTCATAATTATATCCTTATTTAATTCCAATAAAATGAGCTTAAGTGCAGCCAATCCCAACAGGGTTAGTTAAACATGCCATATGTACTCAATGTAGATAGGAATATCCCTAGCTAGTGTTAACCCTAGTGTGGTGCTTCATACAAATTGACGATGATAGCGTGACGCTAAGCGGTTAGCCGCTAGGCGCGTGCCGCCGGGAATGGCTTCTCCATTTCCAAGGCGCGCAACAACGCGGATGACCGCTTAGCGTCTCGCCCGAAGGGAAGCCTGCTCAGGCCAGGATACTGCGGTGCCATGCTTGAACCTAAAAAAATCAGTTGACCGCTCCATTCTAATAACAGGTTTCTGATTTTGAAGAAAATAGCTTCGATGGTTATGGTCACCTACTGGGTGAACCACGCTACAACGTGAAT
>JARRQF010000076.1:0-19030 GCA_037382065.1 Candidatus Thiodiazotropha sp.
GGCCAGGATACTGCGTTGCAATGCTTGAAAAGGGCGAGCCATTCCCTGCGCATTGCGCCTTCTCTCCTGGCCTGAGCAGGCTTCTATCATCGTCAATTTGTATGAAGCACCACACTAGAGTTGTATATTTGATTTTGTGATGTAGCCTGGATCATGGTTTTGACCGGTTTCTCTACTTGGTTAAGCGCTGCTACCATCTGCCGCGAATCTGGAAACGACAAATATGTGGGATGGATGCTGTTGGCATTGCGTGCGCCATATTTCTATTCCGAGCATAAATATTGCAAGCTCGAGATAAGTGGGGTAGCTTATAAAGAAATCATTCAAATGCAACACGGAGGTTGTAATGCGTAATGCACCAAGCACATAAGCCCCTTGTCAGTATGGATGTTACATCTGACTACCTCTTCTTTATCTCCTGTAAAGTTCACCAGCCATGGCGGTGTGGAGATGCCTCCCTATTCCAGTCAAAGCTTCAAACTTAGATGCTCTGGGTATGAATCGATAATGATCGGTTTGACTGGCATTGCCGAGATGATGAGTTATTTTTAATTATGCTTTTTAAAGGAATTACGGTATTGAACATTAAAAAAGTTATCAGTCTTTTGATCCTATCAGTCGCCATACTCTCTGGTTGTGGTGGAGGTGGAGGTGGAGGTGGAGATGGAGATAGAGATGGAGGCCCTGTAGGCCCTGTAGGCCCTGTAGGCACTAAGGCAAAGTGGACCTATATGGTTTATCTGGGAGCAGACAGCAATCTATCCACATCAGGCCTAGGTGACCTGAATGAAATGGAGGAGGTCGGTTCAAATAATGATCTTAATGTTGTCGTTCAAGCAGAATTTAGCAATGAGAATACAAATTTCAGCGAATTCGGTTTTCCCAATTATGCTGGCGAAACATTGCGCTTCCGGGTATTACAAGACAACGACTCCGATCACGTCAACCTTAGTGCGGGAACCTCCATTGGTAATGTTGACATGGGATCCCCTGCAACATTGACCTCATTTATCCAGTGGGCAGCAGCAAACTATCCCGCTGAACATTACGCTCTGGTCATTTGGGATCATGGCTCTGGTTGGAAAAAGGCAAATATCCTGACGAAAGGCGCCGTGCAAGATACCACAAGCCAATCATTTATGAGTCTGCCAGATTTGGCTCGAGCTGTAACCGACTCTGGTGTCGCCATGGATCTGATTAATTTCGACGCATGCTTAATGGCCATGTATGAGGTAATGTACGAATTCTCGGGACTCACTGACTATATGGTCTTTTCCGAGGAGACAGAACCCGGCAATGGCGACCCCTACGACACTATTCTCGCTGCACTCAAAGCAGACCCACAGATGACGGGAGCGACTCTTTCCAGTCTTATTGTTGATAAATATATCGCATTTTATGAAAGCAATGGCCGAGATAACGAGGTTACCAAATCCGCAGTGGACATGTCCCAGATCGCCACGCTTCATTCACAGGTGACTGGATTGGCCGATTCTATTATCACCAACTATACGACAGAATCCGGTGTTATTGAGACTGCCCAGAAAAATAGCCAGCGCTACGAATTCCCAACCAACCTTGACCTGTATGATTTTGCATCTCGTCTGGCCAATGGCTCGATGAACCAGGACATTCAAACGAAGGCCCGTGCGGTGATGGAGGCAGTTACTTCATCGGTGATCGCAAATAAATCCATGAATGCGGGTGTCGCCAACTCCCACGGCCTAGCCATTTACCTACCTAGTGCCAACCAGGTATCTGGCGACCAGGCCATTAATGACCTAAGAGACTATGCAGCCCTGGCCAGCAATACTAACCGAGCCTCCAGTTGGCTTAATGTAGTCGAAAAAACGACAACGTATAACTCGGAGACCACGCTTGTGGCAGGTGGTTTCTCCATCCATATTGCTTGGAATACAGATGCTGATGCAGATCTGTATGTATGCGAACCTGACAATATATGTTACTCACCCTGGAGTGGCCAGGCGACTCCCAATGGGTCCTTCTCTGGCGACTCTTACGATACGGGTTCCACAGAGGAGTACTACACAGCCAATGATTATGTCACGAGTGGTCAGTATACTATTTTCATTCAGTACCACAGTAATGGCGTACAATATTCTTATGCCGATATTACCTTTTCGATATCAGATCCGGTTAGTACAAATGGGGAATGGCAGAGTAGTGGACCGATCAACCTGGATTTATCTAACCCAGGAGACTTTAGCGCCATTCCAACATATGAACAATTAAATAATTACAGCAATTTTTGGTATCCAGGGCAGGTGGGGCGAGCAAACGCCCAAGCAGGAACTGCGACAATCAATACCGGACCCAGAGAAATCAATATCGTTGTCAAAAAGGAAAAAAAGGTGCGACATGAAGCAAAAAAATGATCTTCGCTGTGTTGTCCACTACAACCGGCTCACTTTAACCTGTTTTATTTTTCTTCTTTTAGCTAGCGGAATTTCATGCACTAACAATGAGAACTCAAGTGTCAAAGCGACAAGACCCATGGGGAAAAATTCACTGACAGAACCCTCAATTGCGGCAATAAACGATAATCCCTCGGATTATGAGGGGAGGCGATTGTCGCTAACTGGTATTTTCAAGGGCTGGAAGGGAAAATGTAAAGGATCTCCGCCAGTGACTCGCAGTGACTGGATGATCGCCGATGATACTGCTTGTCTCTATGTCAGCGGACCAATACCCACAGGGCTTCAGGCAATGTTCCCCCACGAAGAGCATGTCACGATTACTGGAACAGTCAAAATAAGTAATACTGGTATGGTCTACATCGATACTTCTCCTTAATCGCGTGCTCTAAAACTAAACTGAAGTTTCACGATTTTTTAGAACGAATAAGGTCTGTGGCTGGGGACTACATATTTTAGTGGGGATTTGCGTGAATCTAGGCAAACCCTAATAAAAATACCCCTACCTGCTGGTCTACCTGCTGGTCTACCCCTGCAAAAAGCGTGAAACTTCAGAAACTAAACAGCTAGCAGATAAAAAAGCCGGCATAAAGCCGGCTTGAAGTCTCGCTGAGTCTAAGACTCAGGAATATCTTTTTTCGTTTTTATAATCGCCAAAAACAAATTTCGGTTTCAGCCACGCAACCAGCATTGGTAGTATCGTAAGCGCGGTTACCACATCAATCAACAACGCTTGACTGATATAGATACCCAACCCCCAGGTATTGGCCAGATCAGTATTCAGTAGTGGAATAAAGCAACCTAACAAGACAATCACCGAGATGATGACGGCAGAGCCTGTGGTATTTAACGTATTCACCAGTGACTCCTGCCAATTACCTGCCGTAGCATCCATCTCCTCTTTGAGGCGCGACATCATATAGATGCCATAGTCAATCCCCAGTCCCATCGCAATACTGAGTGCAACCTGCAGATGAAACGCCAAGTTACCCGACCAGTTTTGGATACTTGTCATGTATCCACCCAAGCCATACTGAGCGTATAGGGTAATGAATAGCAACACCATCAGAATGCTTGAGACCACTACGGATCGGAAGATCAAAGCCGCAATAATAAAGATAGCAAAAGCGGTCAATAGCGGTCCAGAAAGCCAATTCTTCACCGCAACATCGCGAGTGGCTTCAGTCGCACCAAGAAAGCCACCCAACCCTGGCCTGACATAATCAGGACCATCAACTGATAGCTCATTCGTGTCGCCAGAGAGGTCAGATACCGGACCAGAACGCAGGCCGAAGTTAACCTTACTGAATCCCGCATCATTTTTGTGATCTTCTATATACTGCTGTATATCCATGGTCACCTGATGGGTCTCTTTTGGGTCCATGGTATTGACAAACCCCATCACAACCCCCTCATTCCAGTTCTTCATGACAAAGGAGTCCATATCTCCCTCTCCCGTCATGGTCTCCAGCAGGCCATTGTAGAGCTGGACGATATCATCACCCCCACGATCGTCATCTGGATCAATGGAACGCAGTTTTGCCGAGGTCGGAATATAGAGGTCCTTGATATCAGGTTGCGCACCAGGCTCCGCCGTCAGTAGCATGTTCACCAAACGGATATATTGTGCATAGGAGCCAGTAAACCCAATAAATGGGTGGGCACGCATCCACTCTTCGAGGGCCTCGATATCGGCGAGAACATCCGCTTGATTAAAAATACCTTGGGCGCCACAGGGTTCTGGATCCCAACACCCCAACTCCTTCTTGGCCTTTTGACACTGAGCTGCTCTCTCCTCCCTATCCTCAATATCGTAGAGCGTTTCTGGAAAGAGTGTCTCAACACAAAGCTTGGCAACCGGCTCTTTGCCCCGAATCGGGATGGAAACAGATATGACACCCGGCATAATCTCATTCAGACGTTCGATATGTTGAATGGTAATCGCTTTCTCTTTAAAAGCGGCACGCGAGTAGTTAATCCCCTTCTCCACCCCAGGCATTAAATCCTCGCTGGTGCCATTGATAATATCGGTCTCGTAGGTGGACCAACCTACAATAGCCACCACGATTCCAATGGGAATCAATTTACCTGGCCCTGTTAGTAAGCGGGTTATAAAACCGCCAATCTTTGACTCCCAGTTACTATCATGATCTTTCTGCGCCTCACTTTTCCCGCAAGGGAAAGTCATCATAAGCAGAGGAATCAAGGTTGTGGTGGTGAGCATCAGGGTAAGCATGCCAAACATGCCAAAATAGGCATAGGCCTTGTAGAAGGAGATATCGACCGTAGCCAGGGTCGCAAAACCGACCATGTCGGTGACGATCGAGAGTGTTGCGGGCACAATCGTATGGGATATCGCGACCCTGGCTGCCGATCGACAATCACCAGAAACCGCCTGCTCCTGCATAAAGCGCCGGGTCACCTGAACCGAGTGACCAATACCGATAGCCAGCAGCAACATGGGGGTTAAAACCATCATAGTGGTTAGTTTAAAGGCAGAAAAACCCATCACTCCAAGCGTCAGAATGATGGTGGCACTGACACCCATAATAGGGAATAGGGAACCCCGCCAGTTGCGGAACTCAAACCAAAGCGCGGCGATGACAATGCCAAATGAGATCACAAAAAGCCACCACTTATTAACCAGATCCGCTAACATCCAGGCAAGAAAATAGGGCTCTCCCGCGACCAGAACCTCAAATCGATCATCCTGCCCATATTCATCCATCATGTTGCGTATTTCACGCACCCAGGGAAGGTAGATCTCTTTCACGTCATCAGTATAGTCACCGATAATATAAAGCGATTTTGCAGTACAATTTTTTTCATCTTTTTCGGCAACTTCGCACTTATTCCCTTCGCTATCCTCGAACCCTATCAACATAGGCCCGATTACTGGATTGCTCTCGATTCCCTCCTTAAGGAAGGCGAGTTGCTCCTTTGCCTTTTGTGGGTCACTGCTAATGCCTTCAGTAGGAATCAGGCGTTTAAACACCAACCCATTCTCATCGGCTCCCATGTATTTGATCTTTTTTGCCGCAATATCGATGAAATTGGATTCACGAGCAGTGGGCAGAGCAACCAGCCGTTCGTGTATTTCCTGTACTTTATTAACAAACCAATCCTTATAGACATCTCCATCCTTTATTCGCAAGGCAAAGACCATTAGGTTACCCATGCCGAAATTGTGTTCTGCATAGAGATTGGTCGCAACATAACGATTACTGGGAGGCAGTAAGGTATCTGGATCATTGCGCATATCCAGATATTTAATCTGTAAAGCAGCCAACACAGTGGCGGCCAACAGGATCAACATCAGAGGCCAGCGGAACTTGATAACAAAGTCTGCGTAGCGTTCAGCCCATCTATTACTTGTTTGATTATCTGATGCAGAACCACTCATGGCGCATCTCTCCTACTTAAAATCAGGGGGGGTTGCGGACATCTACCTTCATAGGGAGAGGTCCGCAGCAGGATGGTCAGGGATAATCCCTAGTCAGAAACTAATCCATAAGCCACTTCAGGCCCACCTGGAAGTTTGAAGAGTCCCTGAACTGCCCAAAGGTGGTATCTTCCTCACCCCAGTAGTTATTCCATGCCATAGAGCCGATGATGCTATCAGTGAAGCTGTACTCCACATCAAAACGATTCCACTTACCACCACCCTCTTCGTAGATGAAGATGTTATTCCAACGATGTTCCTGGGATTCACCAAAAGGTTTGGAGAAAAACAGAGAGTAAAATTCCTTATATCGATAGGCTTTGTTCATGCCATTGGTCATGCTAAGTGTTGGAAAATCGCCCGTGTAACGTGAACAGTCAAAGGCGATACCGACCTGAGAGACACAGGTCCGCTCTTCATTCTGATAGTCAAGATTAATGTATTGAATGAACTGTCCACTAATCATCATATTGGTCAAGACGTTGATATCAGCACCGAGGACATACTTAAAGTAATCCGCGTCTTCCATTGTAAGGGAGGTAGCCAAGTCACCAGAGCTCATCAGTCGCTTGTCAATAACGGGCTGCTTATCATCTCGATCGTAAAGAAATTCGCCACGCAGTACTACCGGCATGGCAGAGAAATCAATAGAGTAGTCAAACGAGGCACCTATACTGTGAACTCGATGTAGGGATTCGGTGAAACGGAGTTCTGTGGGGTTGGTATTGTGAACACCAAAACCACCCGTTGGATCATAGGCTCCATAGTACTCTCCCGCAGCATTGTGCAGAAGTATGGTTGTTGGCAGAGCCGCTGTCAGGTCGTTGGGCACTTCATTAACCCCAAGATTACTGCTGATATCAGCTAAATCAGGCGTACCATCGGCACCTGGAGCTCCAGTTGTATTATTAATAAAGTCGCCAGCCCTGGCTCTCTGCACAGTCAACTCTTCACCAGTCGCTGCATCGTGCCAGCTCAAGCTGATATCTGGGTTAGCACTGTAGTGATAGAAGTAGTTCAGTGAGTAATTAAAGCCACTCTCCGTATTCCCTTTGTAACGAAATCCAGCATTTACATCGGTATCATCAGGGTAGTCGGTAACATAAGTGGTTTTTGCACCGGTGAAATAGTCCATGGAACCCGCCGCTCCAAATTGGCAATCTCCATCGGCATCCCCATCAACGCAGTGGGCAAAGGTATTGAAGGTCGCAAAGGAGGCGTTGGGCATATACTCGAACGCAGAGCGGGGCTTGACTACCGAATAGGTTTGATCACGAAAACTCGCAGTATCTTCAACAACCGGCATCAGATTGGTTTCGAAGGCATTACCGTTCGGATCACCCGGCTGTAAACCGCCTTGAGTAATCATGCCCAAGGCCATATAGCCAGGCATAGTAGCGATCTGGGTACCACCAGGAGCAGTCTGCCCTGGCAATAGAAAATATTGATCATTGGTGGTGCTGGGATCGCCATCGATATCGTAGCGGCCCAACATGCTATCGGCAAAAAAGTCCACTGTGACTCCAGAGGTGGGTACCAACCCCAACGGACTTGGTGCGCCACCAATCATGCCCATCGTGGCACCGCCAGTAAAACTGGCCGCCACATTGGCCAGTGCGGGTGCTACATTCAGGAAGCCATTTACTTTACCCGTAATAGTATCAACCCCTTTCATCAAAAAGGGATGTCCTGAGTCACCATCAGAATTGAGCCCCGGTATACTATTCTCTTTAACTTGAGAGACAATAAACTGAATATTGCCGCTTTCGCCGATATTCCTCTCAGCATTGATCATCCAGATCGGAATACGAGCATCTTCCATGGCATTTTGGTTGAGTTCACGAAAATCGGTGGGGTTGATGATATCCAATAACTTGATACCGTCTGCTGTACCCCAAACCACCTGCTGTTTACCGATGCGTAGATCCCAATCGAATACCGTCGTATCGGCATAGAGTTCTCTAAAATAGTCGTGCTGGGTATAGAGCCGGTGCCCCTTGTAGTCGTCATTAACCCCTTCGCTATCCATAATGAGATTCAAATCCGCATGCCAAGTGATTGATTCACTCAGGTCGCCATTCATGAACATGCGGGCGGAGTTTTCGAATTTCAGTAGATCACCCTTATCGTGCTCATCCTGATCCAACATAGTGCTGGCCTTACCGGTGACCTGGCCATTCCTGGTGAAGACAGATGTCTCATTTTTCAGGTATCCAGAAATCTCGACTTCAGCAACTGCCGCACTTGGCACAATCAAGGCAAGCAGAATCGACTGATACAACTTACAGCGCTTATACATGAATGCTTCCTCCCGGGTTCAACAAGGAGCGGCTCATTTTTAATTACTCCGCCACACTCGATGATTTTTTTAAGGCTATCGTTTATTGAGTTCTTTGCCGGATAGCCGAATTTTAAGGAAACACCCACTCTGAGGTGTTTCCATAATTATTTAGCGTTTTATTTTTCTCAGGGTCTTTTCTGACCAGTAGTCGGAATCCCAATCCTGATTAAACTGGATAATCTCTTTAGGAATCACAGCCCAGGTCTCATGCCCCGACTCAAAGGTCTTACCATACCAATAACTCCAATATTGGGCGCGAGGATCATCTTGTTCGAGACTACGCCAATCACGATCAATGACTTTAACCTTCTTATCCCCTTTGAAAAACTCAGTGCGGTAATCAGCAAAAGTCTTAGTATCGACATAACTAATCCGATAGTCATACCACCAGCTTTGACGCTTTGTCGTACTCTTCAGCTTATAGACCTCTTTGCCCTTGTGCTCACAAGCAGCAGCAGGGGGATTCGGTAAATATTTATTTTTTGATTCCTCTTTGGCAATCGCCCCCAAGCAATCATTGAAAGTCTCTGTACCCGACAATTCATGGGTCTCATCCTTGGGCTTACGTAGCGTCACATCGCCGAATGTGAAATCGGTCCCTCCCCAGGCATCGTCCTGAGCCGGCTCGGCAAAGCGACGAATCTTACGTAATGCAGGAAGCCAGATCGAATAAGACTGGCTCTTCTTGTCATCTACATAGTCAGTAATCAACATACCAGTGCCTTTCAGCTTACCGGAACGGAAGATAGCAATATCCTGTGCATTGATCGCACCATCGGAATAATCATTATTCAGATAGCGCTCAACGGTGATGGTAGTAGGTACACTGCCAGCAGATTTATTGACAATAACCGTAATCTTGCCAGGGATTGCCCGGTTACTTTTCTTGGGATCTTTGTTGTTATTGGTAATGCCGAAATTTTTCAAGGCATAAAAATGATTTACAAAATAGACTTGGTTCGCAATCTCATCTGCTGTGGGGGTAGCAGTTGGTAGTGAAAGGTCTTTAGCGACACCAGCAATGACACTGCCTGAAAATATCAATCCGACAACGACCGTTGCGTATGCAAGCTTACGCATCTGCATTCTTTATATCCTCCGAGTATTGGGCGACTAAAACAAGCCCTGCCACCCTAATAACAATTATTGAATTAGGTTTTTCTTATCGACAGCTTGTATTGTTAGGCTATATTAATAACAGAGATACCCACCCTTAGGCAATGCGGGTTAACCTTAACACCTTTTAATTAAACCTGATCCCCTCCCCACATTTTTCAAGACTCACTTTTTCAAATCCGGCCTTTCCCTATATGATTTCGGCATGAAGCATTTATAAGCATTCCGATACGACGGCAAGTAATTCGTTTCAAGCGAAAGCCCGCGTCCAAAAGAGACACGCCTGCATCGCTCATGTCTGCAAGAGTTTCTACATAAGACCGCGACTTCCATCAGCCAAAACCACGCGATCATGTATATTGAGGATTTGCAGGCTCGGAATATTTCCAAGCCAGCGCGAGGCAGCAGTGATGCAGAAGCTGGGCGGAGCGATCAGCAGGATTGGAGAATTAATTTTTTCCGGGGCCCTAAGGAGGGTGTTGTAAAAGCATGCAGTGAAGATTCGTAAGCTGAATTTAGCCCTATTTTCGGCGGCATATGGCTCCTTCTGCCAGGCTAATGCCTTGTTAAACACGAAACGCCAAGTGTGACATGACTTGCAAAAAGCACCATAAAATAAAGCTTTACTCATCAGATCATAAATATTGTGACACTCAACTCAGATCATAAGTATTGTGACACTCAACCATCGCCTATTGGCACAAATGGCTTCAGAACCTTAAGAAATATTTAAATTCAGACCAAAATTCTCACTTTCACGATTTAAAGAACGAATTAACTTGAATTTAACCCCTTGATATAACAAAATTTCCACTCTCATTGGATCTTTGCTTGTTAATAATGACAATACTCGCCCTTGGACTTAACCACAAAACTGCCCCGGTAGATATCAGGGAAAAGGTTACCTTTGGGCCAGATATCATCGCTGGTGCACTACGTAGCCTACAGGATAATCAGGCCGTAAAAGAGACCGTGATTCTTTCCACCTGCAACCGAACCGAAATCTACTGCTCTCTCAGTGAGGACGATCATGAACCGCTCGCTGACTGGATCAGCCGTTTCCATGGCCTTGCCAATAACCGGGTTGCCCCCTACCTTTACAGCTATTTTGGACTTGACGCAGTCAAACACCTGCTACGGGTCTCTTGTGGGCTCGACTCACTGGTACTTGGTGAGCCACAGATTCTGGGGCAGGTGAAAACCGCTTTTCAAACTGCCAACGACGTAGGCACCACTGGAAAACTGCTTTATAAGCTATTTCAGCATGCCTTTTCTGCAGCCAAGCAGATCCGTACCGATACAGCGATCGGAAACAGTCCGGTTTCGGTGGCATTCGCAGCAGTCAGCCTGGCCAAACAGATCTTCAGCGACTTGTCGGAGCAAACTGCGCTCTTGGTTGGCGCGGGAGAGACTATGGAGCTAGCAGCCCGCCATCTGAGCCAGAACGGCATTGGTCGGATCATCGTTGCCAATCGTACTGTTGAAAAAGCACATAGTCTCGCTTCTCAATTCGAGGGTTATGCCATTGCCCTTACTGAGTTAAGCACTCATCTGGCTGAAGCGGATATTGTCATCTCTTCCACAGCAAGCCCACTCCCCGTATTGGGTAAAGGTACTGTTGAGAGTGCCCTGAAAGAGCGCAAACACCGACCGATCTTTATGGTCGACATTGCGGTACCTCGAGATATCGAACCAGAAGTAGCTGATCTACGCGACATCTATCTCTATACTGTTGACGACTTGGAAGAGGTCATCCAAGAGAATATGCGTTCCCGAGAGGAAGCCGCTGAGCAGGCGGAGGAGATCATTGAGCGATATGTGAATGAATATATGGGCTGGCTACGATCTCTGGATGCTGTGGAGCTCATCCAGGACTATCGCTGCTACGCTGAGCAGTTGCGCGACGAAGTAATGCAGAAGTCACTACAACAACTCGCCAAAGGCAAGAGCGCTGAAGAGGTGGTGCGTTACATGGCACATACCCTGACCAATAAATTGCTACATAATCCCAGCGCACAAATGAGGCAGGCCGGTTTTAACGGCCAAGTCGACCTCCTTGATGCCGCTAATACCCTATTCCAACTAAAAAAACATAACAACACCTCATGAAGCAATCACTGCGCGCCAAGCTGGATCAAATCATTGAACGTTTTGAAGAGATCACCATTTTAATGGCTGATCCGGCAATTCAGAGCGCACAAAACCAATTCCGGGACCTGGGACGTGAATACGCCCAATTGGAACCTATCGTCCAAGCTTACTCAGACTATCTCTCCACCGAGCAAAATATTGCCTCCGCGCAGGAGATGATGGCTGACCCGGAAATGGCCAGCCTGGCCAAAGAGGAGATCGCTTCAGCAGAAGCAGCCAAACAGCGCCTTGAATTAGAATTACAGTTATTACTGATCCCAACCGATCCCAATGATCAAAGAAATATCTTTCTTGAAGTGCGCGCAGGCACTGGCGGCGCCGAAGCGGCCCTCTTCGCCAGTGACCTATACCGCATGTACCTTCGTTATGCCGAAGCGCAAAAATGGCAGGTCGAAACGATCAGCGAAAGCCCTGGAGAGCACGGTGGTTATAAGGAAATCGTGGGGCGCGTCAGCGGCAATGCTGTCTATTCTCGGCTAAAGTTTGAATCTGGTACTCACCGGGTGCAACGTATACCAGAAACAGAATCCCAAGGCAGAGTCCACACCTCAGCCTGCACTGTGGCTATTCTCCCCGAGGTTGAAGAGGTGGATAATGTTGAGATCAATAGCAATGACCTGCGTATCGACACCTACCGAGCCTCTGGTGCCGGTGGTCAGCATGTGAATAAAACCGACTCAGCAGTACGCTTGACCCACCTACCTACAGGTATTGTTGTGGAGTGTCAGGATGAGCGATCCCAGCACAAGAACAAGGCTCGCGCCATGTCACTGCTGCAAGCCAAAATACTCTCTCAGGCACAACAGAAAATTGCCTCTGAGCAGGCCAGTGCACGTAAGCTACAGGTTGGTAGTGGCGACCGCTCAGAACGTATCCGCACCTATAACTTTCCGCAAAATCGGTTAACCGATCACCGGATCAACCTTACCCTCTACAAATTGGACGAAATTACGTCCGGTGGCAGCTTGGACCAGGTGATCGAACCGTTACGCAGGGAGCAGCAACTCAAAGAGCTGGCCGCACTAGGTGACTCCTAAGCCGCAGGCATAAATGAGCACACTACGACAGGCGTTGCAAAGCGCTCAAAGGAGGCTGAAGGAACTACCTTATAGCAGCCCTGAACTTGAGGCTGCCCTACTCCTTTGTCACTTACTCGGTAAGCCCCGCAGCTATCTCTTCGCATGGCCTGAGCGTGAATTAACAGAGTCCCAAGAGTGTGCCTACCATGATCTGATAAAGCGCAGGCGAGAAGGCACACCAATAGCCTATATCACAGGCGAACGGGAGTTTTGGTCACTGGAGCTACAAGTCACCCCAGAAACCCTGATCCCAAGGCCCGAAACAGAACTAGCTGTTGAACGGGGGCTATTTCATTTGCAGACGCAACAAAAACCCAGCATAGCCGATTTAGGCACAGGCAGCGGCGCAATCGCCCTAGCCCTGTGTAGCGAACGGCCTGACGCCCGGATCGATGCAACGGATAACTCATCCCAGGCTCTGGAAGTCGCCCGTAACAACGCCGCCCGGTTAGGCTTTCAACAGGTCGAATTTTATCTAGGTGACTGGTGTCAAGCGCTGCCCAAACATCGCCATTATGACCTCATTATCAGCAATCCCCCCTATATTGAATCAAATGATCCACATCTCTCTCAGGGCGACCTGCCCAGTGAGCCAGTATCCGCTCTGGCCTCCGGCCCAGATGGACTCAGGGATATCAGAGCCATTATTCAGCAAGCCCCCAGTCACCTGAAGCCTGGAGGCTGGCTGGTGCTTGAGCATGGCTACCAACAAGCCGGGGCCGTCACACAACTCCTGCAATCCGCTGGTCTGGTCGATATATCGACCCTCAACGATCTGGCAGACAACCCCCGCATCAGTGAAGCATGTCTTGATTAATCTCGCGTTGTGCGCCATATTAGTCGAGGTTTTCTAAGGCACACCAACAACCTCCTGTCATACAGAAGTTGTTGTACAGTGTAGGACTCTACACTATGATGAAGCACTATGGGTGACCCCCAACACGACTTAGTGAAACTCCGGGACATTCACTTTGCCGAACTACACCCGGACCCCAATCAAGCTGGTACAGCAGCTAACCTGCTGGCTGATATAGACGGTATTATCCAGGCAACCCCCCTATCCCCCACTCATTTACAGATTCGCTATGAACTTATGCAGGTTTCTTTGGAGCAAATCGAGACCGGTTTAACCGCAATGGAACTGCATATTGATAACCGTCTGCTCTATCGCCTCAAGCGGGCACTCTACTACTACACAGAGGACACAGAACGCGCTAATTTGGGATGCGCGCGGACAGACTCGAAATGCACTCGCATGATCTTTGCCGACCGCTATCAACGTATGAATCATCAACTACGTGATTCACGCCCGGAACACTGGCGCAAATATCTCTGACTCTTGCGCCTCAGCGTAGGCTCTGCGCCGTCAACTACCCCGCCCTAAAGGACGGAGCTTGTTAAATAAGCTGGGTTGACCAGCGTGAAGGGTGCGGTCAACTGATTTTTTAGGTTTAACAAGGAGGGTTTATGGCCGTTTTTATTTTAAACAAACAGAAGAAAGCGTTGTCCAGGGTATTAGCCATCGGTACGGCAGGCAGCTACAACGCAGTGACGGCTATGCTTATTTCCCACAACCAACGATAGCATTGAATAAAAAGGAGGCAGCGAGCCAGGCCGCCTGATGGCGGACGCTATCCCTCCCCGATCTGAAGAACGGGGTTTCTCGCGTAGAACCTGATGAATAACGATCAATTGCTCCGTTACAGTCGCCAAATCATGCTTCCCGCGATTGGCATCGCGGGTCAGGAGAAGCTTCTTGAGACACGAGTCCTGATCGTCGGACTAGGGGGTTTGGGTTCACCAGCAGCCATGTATCTTGCAGCAGCCGGTGTGGGAACACTGGTACTGGCCGATTTCGACAAGGTCGATTTAACCAACTTGCAGCGCCAAATCATTCACACCACCGCACGAATCGGGCAGTTCAAAGTGGAGTCAGCACAAGAAGCATTACTAGCCCTCAACCCGGAGATTACTATTGAGACCCATGCCAAACTATTGGATGAATCTAGCCTCATCGAACAGGTAAAGCAGGCTGATATCGTCCTTGATGGAACAGACAATTTCAGCGCCCGCTACAGCATAAACAAGGCCTGTCGAGCACAGCAAACCCCCTTAGTTTCAGCCGCAGCGATCCGCATGGAGGGACAGGTCACGCTTTTTTCTGGGCAACCAGGGACACCCTGTTACCACTGCCTCTACCCAGATGAGGGTGAAATGGATGAAAGCTGCTCAGCAAACGGAGTATTGGCACCCATAGTCGGGATTCTCGGCTCGATTCAAGCAACCGAGGCCATCAAGTATTTAACTGGAGCCGGAACAACCCTTGAGGGAAAATTGCTCCTACTGGATGCTCTGCAGATGGAGTGGCGTACCTTGAAATTGAAACAAGACCCCGCCTGTCCTGTCTGTAGCACTAAAGAATAGTTATTATTGAACCTAAATTGAAAGCTCAAGTTCTCCTCGTATCACAGGCCAGACGCTTAATCTGCCCCCTGGCTATCAGCCTAGTCAGCCTTTCCATATCACTGGCATCCAATGCTACCTCTGAACAACTGCAGTACCATCGCATCGCTATTGCGGCCGGTGAGTGGTGGCGCCTGCTTTCTGCCCATCTGACCCACCTGGGATGGGGGCACCTACTGATGAATCTGGCTGGGCTATGGATCATCTGGCACCTGTTTCCAAATCGACAACAACCTAATGGATGCCTCTACATCCTCCCTCTGCTAATGATAGGCACCTCAATAGGACTTTGGTTTTTCTCTCCAGAGGTTGCTTGGTATCAGGGGCTATCCGGCGTGCTGCATGGTCTGTTGATCATAGTTCTGCTACAAAATATTAAAACCGAAACCATGCTATCGATCAGCCTTTTGCTCGCCGTTATTGCCAAGCTGGCCTGGGAGCAATGGCAAGGCCCCTTGCCCGGCAGTGAATCCGTAGCCAGCGGCCGGGTGATTGTCGATGCGCATCTATATGGCGCCCTCAGCGGCGCCATACTATGGGCTATAGAACGACTATTAGGGCTGGAGAGATAAATAATCATCCTAAATCGAAGCTATTTTCCTCAAAATCAGATACCTGTTATTAGTGTGGTGCTTCATACAAATTGACGATGATAGAAGCCTGCTCAGGCCAGGAGACAAGGCGCAATGCGCAGGGAATGGCTCGCCCTTTTCAAGCATTGCAACGCAGTATCCTGGCCTCGGACCACAGTCCTGCCCCTATCATTCCGAACTTTAATGCAAGCATAGAAATTAAAACTGCCCAGACTGGAAATCCGAAAACAAAGATTTTTACACCTTTTCGTGCCGGCTCAGGTACGCCGCCATATTTATTTTCATTTTCACTTCCAGGCCAAAACCAAGCTAGGAAATTAATTATCGGTAATCCTAAAACGAGAGATAATGCAGGATGCCATCCAATGTCTTTAACACGCCGCAAGGTTAAAAAGAGATGTATAGGAATGGTAATCAGTAAACGGTAAGTATCATCAAAAGATATTGAAAACTTAGTTATGTTCGCGCCACCACCAAGCTGGCCAGATGCCACACTTGTACTGACAACACCCATTTCGAACATACTTAAAATACTACTAAGAAGAACTGGAAAAACAAAGCAGATCATCAATAGAAGATAAATATAATTTAAGCGTTGAATCCTTGTTGCGTTCATGCACTTTCCTTTCCTTACAAAACATGTAGATTTTGGCTCGCACCTTACCAAACCTACGTACTTTTTAATTGATAGTTATCTTGAATTATTAGATCTATGCCGATTCTAAATAAATCTCGACTAAACCATTGATGGAATTCTGATAGCGTTAACACATTCGACTCACCAATCTCTAAACTATCATTTACATTCGATTCGATATAGCTTGAAACGTGGGGCATAACGCAATCATTAGCAACTCTAGACTTTATAAAGCCCATTAACTGCGATTTTAAATAATCACCTCCCTTTAGAAAAATATTATTAGCAGACTGATGAGATTCATCAGCTATTAATGAGGCACAAAATTTCTTTTGCATATATGTTATTGAAATCTCACCTGCGTATAGGTCTTTAGGAATAGAAAATAAACCCACCTCAGAAAATCCACAGTAGTTGGTAGATAAATTGTTATTTGTTTCAAAATAAAGGATAAAAAAGGACATTAATAATATTTCGATAGTTTAAAATTATTCCTTAGGGCGTATTTTCCTTATGATAGGTTGCATCGGTGCACTTATAATATGAAGGAATGAATTTAACCTGCGACTAGGCAAAAGGAGTGCTCTGATATATGCGTAGGTAGCATACATAACACTACCATGCCA
This sequence comes from Candidatus Thiodiazotropha sp., assembly GCA_037382065.1. Lineage (GTDB taxonomy): Bacteria > Pseudomonadota > Gammaproteobacteria > Chromatiales > Chromatiaceae > Thiodiazotropha. The sequence continues at coordinate 16,884 of JARRQF010000076.1, forward strand.
ATAATGATGATATGCTATACTCGTCCATGCGTGTGCTATTTTGGTTTTAAGTGCTATTTTATGTTTGGGTTCTTTCAGCTTACCCAAAACGTCATATAATGTAATAAGCTCAGGTTCTAACATTTGCTCAGCTAACGAATAACTATTATTTCCGTGCCTTCTCACGAGAACAAGCGGCTCTGAAATATAAGCAGCTATCACTTGTTCATAAATCCTTAGCATAAAGTTAAAATCTTCAGATAATCGAACTCCGATGGGAAATCGAATGGATCCAATCTTATTAGACCGTATTAGACATGTTTGGGTCCACGTAGCAAACATCTTTGTAGTAGCTAAGGCATTAAAGGTATCGCTTGTTATGACATATCCACGACCGTCCAAAACCGGATCCTTGCAAATAGTGTCAAGTTCAGGAACATAGGAGAATAGACTATTCTTATAAACCTCGGATTCGTCAAAGCGTAAGAAGTCAGTAAATACCAAACCAATCTCAGGATATTCATTAAATATCCTGACTTGTAATTCTAATTTCTCTGGGTGCCACTTATCATCCGCATCTAGAAAAGCAATATATTCTCCCTGGGCGAGCTCAAGCCCCTTATTCCTGGCCACACTAACTCCACCATTAGGTATTTTTATATACTTCAGTCTAGAATCTCTGATCTCTGTAACTATCTCTTCAGTATCATCGGTAGAACCATCATCAATAATCAGAAGCTCAAAGTCACGATAAGTCTGCAACAAAACACTATCAATCGACTCTTTTATAAATTGAGCATAGTTATAGGTCGGGATAATAATACTTACTTTCATAGCTCGCATGGCAAATGACGCGCCATTCTCTGTAATATAATAATGACTATTTTGTCCATTAGGCTCAGGGCAAAATTAAAAAATGAATCAATGAATAAGGCACGCCACTGCTTGTTGTAATTTTACACCCCAATTAATGGGGTTAAATAGCGCAATTGCCAAGAATAACACCAGGACGATCCAGTTATCAAGTGAACGCCCTGGAGAAGGTTTTGAAACTGTCTATACCTCACCGGGAATACCTGCTATTGGAAGAGAAGCATTCCGGCCCCACATTATTCAAAACGCAGAATATATATAGTGAAGTTTCACGCTTTTTTAGGAATGCATAAGGTCTGCGGCTAGGGTCTATATATTTTAGTGAGGATTTACATGAATCTGGGCAAACCCTAATAAAAATACTCCTGCCTGCCGGTCTACCCCTACAAAAAGGGTAAAGTTTTAGTATATATAATTCAATAGCATAAGAGATTATTGGAATGAACTACTCACATAATTCAAGAGCATCCGCAGCAGATTTAGATCGGGTCCCAACCTATACAACTACAGCTTACTCTTGCGTATCTTTTAGACAAACTGGGCATACATGTTTCATCTCACGCAGTATCTCTTGGATTAATAATCTGTCATTGAGTTGCTTAGACGCCTTATCTCTATCTTTTAAAATCACAACTTGGTCGCTCGAAACGCCCATGAATTTACTCAAAAACTCAATATCTACAACATAGTTAAATTCTCCATCAAGATCAAATGATTCGACTTTAAACTGTATTAACTTGGTTTTTTGAATTTGCTTACCATCTATTATGGCCTTTTCTAACAATGGTGATGTCAAGACATAATTCTGACTACCATGTTTTTCACAAATACCGGGGCCCATTTAGCTAACTCCTTTACCCTAAAAAGATCAGTTGGACAGCGTGAAGAGTGCGCTTGTGGTGGTGCAGGGCAAGGGTCGCTCCTGCACATCCATCTGCCCGCGACACGGGTGCATCCATGCACGGCGCGCAATAGCCCGCCATTCCAAGGAGTTGCAACGCCGCCATGTGCCGCCACAAGCGTACCATTCACATTGTAGCGTGATTCACCCAGTAGGTGGCCATAACCATCGAAGCTATTTTCTTCCAAATCAGATACCTGTTATTAGAATGGAGCCGGCAACTGATTTTTTAGGTTCAAAGGCCAGTCAATTTTAAGCGCTGAGAACGACCACTTTCCTAGTGTGGTGCTTCATACAAATTGACGATGATAGCGTGACGCTAAGCGGTTAGCCGCTAGGCGCGTGCCGCCGGGAATGGCTTCTCCCTTTCCAAGGCGCGCAACAACGCGGATGA
>JARRQF010000077.1:0-21188 GCA_037382065.1 Candidatus Thiodiazotropha sp.
CAAATATAGGCGTAAATTGTTAGAGGGGTATATGTACTCACAGCTTGAAGATGCTTTTCGTTCTGCGTGCGAAAAGCTTGAGTGCGAGTTAATGGCGTTTAACGGTGAAGAAGACCACGTTCACTTGTTAGTATCTTACCCGCCAAAGCTATCAGTTAGTGTCATGGTAAATAATTTGAAATCAGTTTCTTCTCGCAGGGTACGCCACTTTAACCCGCATTGGGCGAGGGTTTTCGGGCTATTCTGCTAAAAAAATCTGTTGACCGCTCCATTCTAATAGCAGGTTTCTGATTTTGAAGAAAATAGCTTCGATGGTTATGGGTGAATCACGCTACAACGTGAATGGCACGCTTGTGGCGGCGCATGGCGGCGTTGCAACTCTTGGAATAGCCGGCTATTGCGCGCCGTGCATGGATGCACCCGTGTCGCGGGCACATGGATGTGCAGGAGCGACCCTTGCCCTGCACCACCACAAGCGCACTCTTCACGCTGTCCAACTGATCTTTTTAGGCTGAACAATTCGATAGATAAGGGAATGGCCACAGAGATCCAATAGATTGCTGAACAAACAAGAAATCGAAGTATAGATAAATCCACTTCCGTAATACACTTTATTCAAACGCTTTTAGTACCTTTTCAATCCAACCAATCGTTGACACGAAATATCCTCTTTCCCAGAAATACTTCCCAAAATATATAATCATTTTCTTTTATTATTATTTTCTTTTTTTGATTGCGCTTTATGAAGTTGCAAACGTAAATTGAGTAGGCTACAATCGCCGGCGATTTCATTGAAAAGAAATCCTTTGGACACAGGTCTAGCTTGGTGATTTATCACCGTGGACGGCGTTGCGCCGCCCGAGAGAATTAACTTGCAATTCATCACAAGGAAGACTGTTTCAGACTCGCTATCACTAGATGACGGTCCCCGTCAGATTCGAGTCTGGCTCAACCTCGCCATTCGCGGTTCCGAATCCGACGGGGACCGTCATCTAGTGGCGAGTCAGTGAGTCTTCCATGTTCCAGGTCATGAAGTAGAGCCGTCCAAAGATTAATAGCAGGTGTGATCGCACCTGCTATTAATACTCTTAATGGATTTTGACATCAACCACCAATGGTGCCATGTGACAACTCAAGTAACGCTTCAACATACAGAAGATGCGCGCAAAGCTCACGATCCACAAACCGTTGAATTACTGCTCGAAATCATCCATGCCAATCCTGATCCCAGCAAGCCTCCTGTGCGTGAGGGAGCATACACATTTCAGCATTTTTTAGACGAGATCAATCGGCCTGCATTTTATCAACAAAAATCGGATGAACAGGCTCAACAGCGTATAGAAAAAATCAAGCTGGTCGAAGCCAACAAAGAGATTGAACCGCGCTACAAAACTCATGAATTAATCTACGATCTTTGGACTTCAAAAGATCCATTTGATCGTCGCTGCTTGCTTGATTTAATTGCCCGAACTCCAATCGTCTATGGGCCATGGAAAGCACTTAAAAAGATCTTCAAGGAAGCTGAGGCTATAGGCGACGTTGAAGTATTTGGCGCATTATCAGCCCGTTTTGATGCCGCCTATTCATCAGGGCATCATCGTGTAAGCAACAGAACATTGGGCTATCTTTGCCGTCGTTCATGGCGATATCTTCGCAAAATTGCACAAACTTTGCCTGTTTGCTATGCCGACACGGCTGTCGAATTCTTGGTGGCCTACAAAAATGAAGATGCTTTGGGAAATAGTTGGGTGTTCAACCAGATTTTCAAACATGGAAGTGGCGACCCAAGTCGGCGGAAGTTTCATTTCGAATCCCACCAACCTGAACATATAATAAAAACTCGGGGTTTTCCCGAATTATGGAAGCGATCACCATTGCCTTTGTTTACGATTTTACAAAGTGCAAATAATGATATTGTTTTAAAGTATGCGGCATTGGCGCTTCAGACGGATTTTAGAACCGTTCTGCGAGAAATTGAACCGAAATGGGTTCGGCAGTTAATCAATAACAATCGCGTTCATGTGCATAACTTTGTTGCTTGGATACTAAAAAATGTACCCAAGTTTGAGCATTCAAAATTACGCGAGCTTGAACTCCATGAACCAATTTTGCAATTGCTAAATTCGCCATCCTCCTCTGCTCGAAACCTTGCTGTTCAGTATGCCAGGGTACACGCTCGTGATATCCCAATTAACAGACTGATTGGATTGGCAAACAGTGAAGATGAAAAAGTTCGCGGGCTTGCTACCGATCTATTGCGGTCTCACGACCCCCGAACCGACGTCGGCTTGGATGCCTGGGGGCAACTTCTTGCGACTCAATACGGCCATAAAATGGCTGTAGAAGTATTGCAAAAACACTTTACCTCGGATGATTTAACCCCAGATTGGTTTAAAGATCTGCTACTGAGTGAAGAGCGATTGTCGTCTAATTTTGCTCGTGAACACCTACTTGATGTTCACCCATTGAAAAAGCTTGGCGCGCAATATTTCTACCAAATCTATGACGATGCTGACCCTACTCTCCATTACTATTCCATTACTTTTGCGCTGCAGAAATTAGCCGAAACAGATCTTAATGATGTACCGATTGAATGGCTCGAACAAATCTTGGTCCGAACCCACATTGTCAGTCAATGGGTTGACCAGGGTCTATTGAATGCGAATCGTTTTGATCCAGAATTCCTAAAAGCAATATCATTTCATCCAACGTTTGATCAGCATCCAGTAGTTATTGCAGCAAGAAAAACAAAATACTTACACCAGGTTACCTACAACCAAAGCAACGCTGAATCAATTTTTAGATGGCTCAGTGACATTCGGCAATTCACACCAGACCAAATCGGGTTTGAATGGCTGATGAAATTGGTTCAACGTGATGAGCCCCACTACCATCAATTCGCAACCGACTTGATGATCAAAACCTATTTGCCTGCAGATTTCGCAGCAAGCATTACTGAAGAGACAGAATCAGAATCGGATTCTGATGAAATCAACATCGATTTCGAAGGAGCCACCTTTGTTTTTACTGGCAAGTTGGCGACGATGACTCGTTCAGAGGCTCAGAAAAAAGTGATCGCAGCCAACGGAAAGAACTCAGGAACCGTTGGTAAGACATTGGGTTATCTTGTAATTGGAGACGAGGGCTCCCCAATGTACGGGATGGGCCGAAAGGGAAGCAAACAAGTCAAAGCAGAGTCGCTTAATGAGGCTGGTGCGCAAATTAAGATCATTTCAGAAACAGCATTCCTGCAAATGTTAACTGGCGCGAAGCGCGAATTTTCTGACGATGCTATCAACGATGGGTGTGATGAGCTTTGGAAAATGGTCATCGAGAATAAGGAAGGATCTCCGATTTCTCGTTTTGCCATCAAATACATTCGCCATCATCACCCCGATATTTGCCTTGCAGATACAGATCGTCCCGTCGATCCAGGGGCTGAAATCCCTGAAAACTTCCTAATCTTTAAAAATATAGAGCCACTTCTTTCGGACAAACGGCAATCACTTCGTGAATTAGGGCTTGAATTATGCCAGTTCGAGTTTGCAAGAATGGCCCCTAGTCTCTCCGAGTTGCTTTCACTTTCTCAGGTTCCATTTCAAGAGGTGTGTCAGTTTGTGGCTGAAAGCATGACGGCTTCTCCAACACCTCAAAATCGAAGGTGGCGTCTGGATCCTGATACATTTACAGCTGAGGAGGTTTACCTTTTTTGCCAGTCTCGTAACGCTGAAAGTCGGAGTCTGGGCATGAAACTGATTGAGGCGCATCCTCGGATGCGGGATCCTGAAAAACTGTTCGCCCTATCAGAATCACCAGATCGCAATATTCGTGCGTTAGTTATTCGTTCGTTTTGGTCGCTGTATCGTGATCGAGGGATCAAGAATAACTGGGCTCCCAAGAATCCCCCTGAATCGGAGATCAAAAAGAAAAAACTGCCTCCGGACCAACCAAGATTTGGCAATGGTGCCCCCAAGGTCCCGGAAAGTTACCCAGCAGCTAATGAACGAATGCAGTTTTTTCTCAAAAAAATGTTATTTGAAATTCCGCCTGGACGGCCACCCATGGTCAAAGGCAGTGAGATAGAAGAGCTAAAAATAGTACCCTTGCCAACCCGTAAAGCCAAGATCATGTTGATTGAAACACTACGAGACATTGCGATCAATGACCACGATTTCGGTGGTGTCGTTTTACCAGTACTGGAAGAGTTCGCCGCATCGCATGGCATGTCAGAGCAAGCAGCTTGCCTGGTTGCCTTAACACGAATTAAAAAATCAATGAAACAAGAGCCTTTGGCAATCACAGTTGGAGAACAGGGATGAGTGCCAAAGTTCACAACATGCTCTATCGGGGCAATCTCTGTGGCTTGGATGGGTATGGAAAAACCATCTCATTTATAACCAATCATGTCGAACGAATTCCAACGGCTCTTTATCAAATTGATGGAGAGTCACACAAACTTACTTCCATACCACTTGGGTTTGAAGCATCCTGTATGCTCCGTATTGATGAGCAAATCTGGATCGGCAGTCTTGATGGTTCACTTCACTCAGTTTCGGAAAAATCAAAAAAGCTAACCTCATACAAGCTAAAACTCGACGATAAGGTTGTCGCAATGGCACAACTTTCCAATAATCGGCTTGCGATTGTTTCCGAAAATCAGGTAGCTGTCGTCTCGACGGGTAAAAGTTTATCGCTCCTACAGTCCATTGAACTCAATCACCAGGGTACTGCAATCGCCTCCAACCCAGACGGCAATTGGTTCGTGGTTGGAACAAAAGAGGGAACCGTTTCTGTTTTTCAATGTGAAGATAGTGACGGGTTTGAACTCAGCGAAACCGAACAGATACATGAGGGCTCTATTCATACTCTGCTCTTTGAGCCTGATGAATTAAGGTTTTTTAGCGCCGGAGATGACCGAAAACTTTTGCTCACCCATGCCCGAGGCAAGCTGGAACCGGAAGATCGTGGAGGGGCGAACAATCACGAAAATCAGGTTCTCGATATGGTAACCCAATCGAGTGATTTGGCAAAGGTCCGTCGCTTGGCTGTGGTAGAGATTCATAAGCGAAAGAATCTAGCAGTAGCATGTAATGACAATTCAATCCGCCTATTCCTAATCAAGGAAGACGAGCGTATTGGTGATTTACTCGTTAGCTACAACGACCTTTACAAGCGAGTAAAGCAGAAGCTTCGCGATTCGGATCCAGCCGTACGCGAAGCTACTCTACAGGAGCTTTTTGAGTTTGATGACCGTAGAACATCCGAACTTCTAGCTGAACAGATATCATTAGATTCGGATTACAAACTTCGTTTGGTCGCAACCAAACTACTCGCAAAATCTGGACACGCACAACTCCCTGATTTATTGATGAATCACTTGGCCCATAAAGATGCTGCGATTCGTCAATTGGTGCTTAACGAACTCATTAAACTACAAAAAGATTCATTGGTTGAACTGTATCAGGCAGCGCTCAAAACAGGCCAAGCAGATACAGGTTCAATGTCTGTCGATGGTCTGGTGAAGATTGCAACGAATAAAGCCTCAACCTCAGCAGAACGAAATCGAGCACAATCAGTTTTGGCTGGCGCTTTAAACTCAAAAACAGTAGAGATTCGCAATGAGACCATTTTAGCTTTGGAAAAGCTATTTGATAAAAATTCCCCAAATGGAAACCTGATGGCACTCGAATGCAAGAGTCCAGATTCTAAACGTAAGGGACTGATCCGATTGTTTCAGCGCAATTTATTGGACGATGTGAGTGCCGCAGCAGGTTTACGGCGCGCTGTAGAAGACGGCTATCCAGAGGTTAGACAAACAGCTTTCTTCGTTTCGGTATTATCGCGCCCAGCACTCTCTAAAGTGCTACGTGAACGAAACAAAGATATCGATCGAAAACTGACTGAGCTGGAAAAGTTTAACTTATCAACCAAGCCGAGCAAGTCAGTCAAGGGCAAGATATCCAAAGAGAAACGCGGATAGGACAATGGTAAAAATAAAGGCACCATCAAAACCAAAACTTGCTCCAAGAGACTACGATCCCTTGCTGGTAGCTATCGGTTCGCGATCAGTTGATACCTGTTTATTGGGAACCAAGTGCCTGGCATTGCTTGAGGACCCACGCGCCTTTGGTCTATTGATGCAATTGAGTTGCGAGTCAAGTCCCGAAGTACGCCTGGAAACCTGCCATTCATTCGAACAGCTTGGAGATCATCGAGCAAAAGACAGACTTTGCGCATTGCTTGATGACAACGAACTCATGGTTCGAGATGCCGCGTTTACAGCACTTGCAAAAATCTGTTCGAATGTAAATGAACCCCTGGTCGCTGCCATCCAAGGAATGGCAGTTCAGTACGAAGACATTCGGCTTCGAGGGTTAGAACTACTAATTCGTTACGCAAAAAAATCAAAATCCAACCTGCAAAGCGAAAACGTAAAAGAGCTATTGATACAAGCACTCAATGATTCAAACTCTGTTCGGAGTGAAGCCTTTAAGTTTGTTTTAAACTCCAAGATTGGAGGTGGTGAGGATGCCACACTAAAGTTCCTTCTTGGCAGCGTTCACTCGGATGTTCGGCGTGATGTCCTAAATGAAATCATGGCGGAAGAAAAGCAGCCCTGGTTTGAACAAATGATCACGGAGATGCTCAACGACCCGGACCCATCAATTCGCAAAGAAGCTTTGGAATGCCTGGCTAAGAAAAACAAAGATACCAGCAAATCGGAACAAGTGAACTGGCTGGCAGCTGCTGTCGAGAGTGAACACATCGATATTCGCCTGGAAGCCTGTCAAAGACTCGTAAAGCTAAATACTCCCGAAAGTCAAACTGTCTTAGCTGGCGCCATCAACGACGACTCGCTAAAGATACGTCAGTTTGCTCTACAAAGCTTGATTGATCGAAATGAAACGAAAGTATTGCTTAAAGCGCTTGAGAGCTCCTATGTTGAGATCAAGCTTGCTGCAGCGACCGCGCTGGCAGGCCAGGGAAATAAAAGCGCACGGCCTGTTCTTGAGGCATTCGTGAATATTGAGATGCCAACCAATGGCAAAGAGCAACAGAAGCTTTGGCAAATGTTGACAGCGGAGGCTCTTGATGGATTGGCAAAGCTCGAAGACCCAGAAACACTTAACCTTTTTATCGATAAGTCCACGCATGAAAATAGCCATGTTCGCAAGCGTGCCGCTGCTGGATTGCAATGGGTTGCCAATAGCAATTCGGTTGAGCTTCTTCAACCATTGATAAGGCACGAAAAGATGTCGGTTCGGCTGTCAGCAGCACTTGCCTCAGCCCTTCATGGTGACATTCTCAGCGGACGTATGGTACTGGCTCCCGATTCGAATACTGCGCTTGAGGATATCGATCAACTTTGTGTTGCCGTTGCCTTGCATGACACGACTGAAAATCAGCTGATTCAAATGTTGGATATGGATTCTAGCATTCTCTATCCAAATTCAGCATTGATTGTACTACTTTGCCGTGATTGGCTAAAGCATGATGGTTCTCCACGAAGAATCGTAGCGGCTCTGGCTGCGCGGGATGCAAGGTTAAGGCTTATCGCGGCCTCCGCGCTTCAGCTTTTTTCGGAGACAGAAAAACTTGGGCAGGTCATCGTTGATTTATTTAATAACCGCGCCGAAAATGAGCCATTCAAAATCGATCCTGAAGTGGTGCGTACGATTGCATCGATCCTGGTTTTTGGCAAGGCGCCATTGTTGCGCCACACGATTGAACTTTTAGATTTATTGGCCGAATCCAAACAAGATCCATGGAACAATGCTTGGTATTGGATATCACAACGATATTCCAAGGAGATCAATGAGGCTATTTCGACAGCCGCCGCCCATAAATGTCCAGATGTTTCGGCCAGCCAGGAAACATTGCAACAACTTTCATTTGGAACCTATGTTGGGTTGACTCGAGAGCAAGGTGGTTACCACACATTAAGTTATTATCCACGATTCGGCTGGTCCATAGCCAATGTTCGGCAAGTTGCGATCGAGCGGCTAAAGCTACTGGCATTGGAGAACTCATCTTTTCTTGATCCGACAATCAACATACTAACGCATACTTGCGGCGATCCACTGCAACCAGTGCGGAAAAGAGCACTTGATGCACTGAGCGAACTTGGAGTACCCGACAAACGCCGGGCGGAAATCGGAATTGCATGCGGCAATCTGGATTTGGCCGTACTTGGTTTAGGATTACTTACTCAATCAGCGACAAAAAGTGAACGAAAAGCGATCCTTACGCAGGCAATATTTGATCAAAACGACTCTATTGGGATCGAGGCTGCTAAGATGCTACGAGAAGAAATTGGTAGCGTCGAAACATGCAAAGTCTGTATGGAGTCTGCCAACGATTCTGTAGCGATCGCTGCCGTGAATTGGGTAGCCGAAGACTATTCTGACAAGTCAATTGGCAAGGATGCAAAATTACTGCTGCGGCAACTCGCCAATGACTCACCAGATTATTTGAAAACGCGTTCGATTGATGCACTAGTACGATTCCAGGACGAAAAAGCGTTTGATGCGGTTGCCAAGCTAGTAGGTGAAACGAACCCCTCCATCAACCGTAAGCGGTGCTTCCGTTGGTTCGGAGTTTTGGGTGATCCACGGGCTTGCGAACTACTACTGGACCTGCTCGACGATCCAAATTTAGATATCGATCAAAAGTCATTACTGGATTATGTTGGCGAATTTCGCGCCATTGCAGTCGTTCCAAAATTGCTACAATTGATGGAACGAACAGACATAGCCACCAACGCCGCAAACGTTTTGCTCAAAATCAGCGGTTTTGATCAGCGTATCCTTGATCCCAATGACGAATGGCCTGATCGGTTGTGGGTCGACACACAGCATCCACGACATGGCGACGTGCTTGGAAAATTAATGAGTCGCGCAATTGAGTTAAATCTGCCAATACTACTGAAGCGATATATTGAATCTGCGAGATGGTGCCTAACGGATGAAGTTAATGCTCCCCTTTCACGTCTGGTAACTCATCCTAACGAACAAATTCGGCGAAATGCTATCGAGGCAATTGGCTTTCGTGCGCAAAAACGAAAAGGTAGTGTTGAGGTTTTGAAATCTTCCATTGCGCACCGCGACCCACTGACTCAGTTTCTTGCAGCAGAAAGCCTCGCTAAGGCTGGCCAAGATGATGGACTTCAGGTGCTGATGTCGGCAGTGGAGATGATGGATGAACTAAATCTCCGGCGTCGTGCTGTCCTGGCGATGGGACACCTTGCCGATGAAAGAGCACTCGACCCATTACTAAAACTGGTCACCCATGATGCACATGCATTGCAGGATTGTGCCGCTGAAGCGATTGGGCACCTTGGTAACTCGGAGCATAAAGAAAAAATATTCCAGCACCTGAGCGCACTTGTCTCTCGGCAGGGTTCCGCTGGCGAACGGGCGCTCGTCGGGTTGCGTCATATGGATACGCCGGAAGGATGGGATAAGATCCGGGCTGAAGCAAGGTCTGAATTAGCTACGTCGATGCGCTACACTGCTTGGTTGCAATTAGGATTTGACCAGAGTCCCGCAACAAAAGATTTATTAATAGAACTATTAAAAAAAGAAGACGAAGATGGAGGTGTTTTACTCGCCTCGGCAAGACAAAGTCTTGGATTGGATTCAGTGTTACCAGATCTGGCCTATTTGGAGGGCCAAAAAGAGTGCTACACAATGCGAGAACTCGAACTCGAGTGTTTGCACAATGTCTTTAAAAAGGCAACGCCTTCCCAGATTTTCGAACTAATCACTCATTGTCCAGAGGAGGCACAGCCAAGGTTGGCAAATCACTTGATGTCGCTTGATCCATTACCAATAGAGGAGTCATTGATTGCACTGTCAAATCCCGATGCCAAAGCGGTTATCCTTGCCGCACATGTGATTGGCCGCGATGGTAACAAGAAAAACGCAAACACAGTAAAAGCTGTACTGGAAACCTTGATCGAAAACTACTCTGCAGCAAGCGAACATTTGAAACTTCAAAACCGATTAGGCAATACAGAGTTTTTAGAAAACCGAAAAGCATTAAATCAGTTAATTTGGTCTGCAGGAAGACTTGGTGGTTCAGAAAACGAACTATTGAATCTATTAGTATCACATCCATCCGATGAATATTTTCTTGAACTTCGTCAGTCAGCAATAGACGCGTTGCAAGGAAGCAAACTTTCGGCCACACAGGCCAAGAAGCTGAATGAGTTGCTGAACGACTATGACCCAGTCATCCGAAATGGGGCCGGCAGCTTAATGGTGACACTTAAAAAGACAAATGCAAATGTCGTGGCAGATGCATTTCTGGCAGATCGGCGTGCATTTGAGCAACTGGCAAGATCGGGGGTCAGTGTCGAAGAAACAATCCATAACGCTGTATCATCATCGCACTATCAACCAAGAGCGATTCCACATTTAATTGCCGATAGTGACTCCCAGGCACTCGCTAGCGTTGCTACCGACAATAAGCTTGATTTGTTATCTCGCTTGGGAGCCATTGAGGGGTTGGCCAAGTTGGCAACAAAGGATGCAGATCAGTCTCTTATTGATATTGGCAAGGATGAATCGGTCGATGAAGTTTTGCGAAAGGCGTCTTGGAAAGGATTACGCCGAAGTAAGCGAATACAAGAGATGGCGCATGCAAAATAATTCGATCGACTCAGGCAAATTGTTGAGCAAACATGACCGAAAAAAATAGAGATCAAATAGTCAAGCCTAATTCGACAGAGGTCAAGCTAACCTACGCTGGCCAGAGTCGAATGGTAGATGAAACAGAAAGCCCTCAGCTTGCTCTGTTTGGAAACCTGCAACGCGATCCGGTTCAATTCGATGCCGTTATCAAGCAGCCGTTGCACATCCGGGAAGCCCTTGCTACTGTCTATTCCGTTGTCGGAAGTGACTACCGATATACTCCAAAGGATCGTACGGCCTACAACGCATATCGCAGAATGCGGAATCAATCCGTTAACCTGAATGCTTGGCAAGCTCAACAGGCCTATTTTTCCTGGTTGGCAAGAAACGATCCTTTTGCCTTCTTAATTCTAGACCCGGTTATTACTGTACATCCGGATAGGTTGTTCCTAGAGGTGTTTTCCAAAGACGAGAGTTCGTATGTGAATCTTGCCGTGGATATGGACGCATTTGAGGTGAAGGGAACTCCAAGCTACGGAACGACTAATATCGATTTTTCACCCACGCTTTTTAATGCCATTGAGCAGTTTCGCAGTTACCGTGAAACAAAATTAACAATCGCTCATCAAGCCGTCGAAGTCAAAACAGAGGGAGAGAACGATGTTCTGGAAAAAAAGATCCAGATACCCGATTCATGGTTTCGAGGGTTCCTGCAAATCCAATCGTCTGCCATGTTACCGAAGTTCTGTTTCAAAATGCGGCCAATGGACCTATACAATTTATTGCGAACGCTACGACTAAACAAAGACCAAAAAGGCAAGCGTCGTGGATTGCGGATAGAGTTGGTACCCGGAGAGCCACCAAGAATTGTTTTAGAGCCGTGGGACACGGTCATTGAATGTCAGGCAGGAAACTATCAGGGCACACAATCGAAAGTCATTCGTGTCTGGGGAAGGCGACGCTTGATGATGCTCCGAAGAATGTTACCTCTTGTTAATGAAATTGAAGTTCATTTAACGGGAAGCGGCCTGCCAAGCTTTTGGATTTTGCGCTGCGAAGCGATGACATTTACGATGGGGCTGACCGGTTTTAATGCATCAAACTGGTCTCAAGCTGTGAATTTTGACTTGATGTTGCCACGTACAGAGCTGAAATCAAGCCACAATGAGCCGCTGAAAAAGATAGTCAAACATCTTTCCAAAGAGTGGTTTTGTGATCGTGATACATTAGGAAAGATTTCCACGTTACAGGGAGAAGAGTTGCTTGCCAGTTTGCAGCATGGTTGCCAGGAAGGCCAATTAATGTTCGATGTAGCAGAAAATGTATTTCGCCTTAGACCATTGACTGAGCAACCTCTGGATATGGCTCGGTTAGAATTCAGAAATCAGCACGAACGCCAAGCATATGATTTGGTATTGCGAAAGTCCGCTGTAACGATCTCCAAAGAAAATCGTATCCATGGGGTAGGAATCGAACTGATAGGATTGGCTAAAGTTAAAGAAGACCGTCGCGAGTATGCGCCTCAAATGTTAATTTCACCCGAGGGGCTTGTTAGCCGCGCTGAATGCACCTGTTCCATGTTTCGCCAACAGGGAATCAAGTCGGGACCCTGCCCACATTTAATCGCACTCAGGATTGCCCATGCAATTCGTGAAAAACTAAAAAGAGAATCGGGTGATGACAATGTAATCACCATTGAAACACGTACTTTCACTCGTCGCGAAAATGGATTAGAGACCATTTACCAGGTAACTCTGGATGAGCGCCGTTTAAAAATACGGTGGGGGAAGGCTGGTGGTAATATGCGGATGCAGCAGTTGCGATTTGCAACCATATCCGATGCGAATAGTGACTACCTTCAGCGTGTAGGTAGATTGATAGATCAAGGTTTTTTGGATGCATCCTAATTAGGGGGTGATCAAAAAGAGACTTTACCAGTAAATTGGGTTACTAAGTTCCAGATATGGCTAAACAAACAACCGATTACGAATCTCTGTGGCGATCGATCGAACAAGCTGGCAACATCAACTCGTATATCGAGTCGCAACTGCGCGAACTAGGATATCTGGTTGAGCGTCGCGACACAGATGGAATGTCAAAACGTAAGCTTGCTGATTACAAAAAATCACTGAAGGCTGAGGCAGAGGAAAAACGCCGCCTTAAGCGGCAGGTATGGAAGGCCTATCAAACGAAACATATCGTCCATTTGGGTGAAGGCGTTTATTGGAACGATCTAAACAATTTTGACCGTTGGGACCTGGACGAACCAGAGAAGCGGGCTTCTGAAAATGAATTACCGCCATTGGACAAACCATCTGATCTTGCCGAAATGCTAAATCTGAGCATTCCTCAGCTAAGATGGTTAGCCTTTCATCGAGATGCCGCAACCTCAATTCACTATACAAGATTCACGATCCCCAAACGAGATGGAACAGAGCGGGAAATCTGGGCGCCGCTTCCAATATTAAAGGAGGCTCAGCGATGGATATTATTCAACATTGTGGAAAAACTGTTGGTGCATGGGGCAGCACATGGCTTTTTAGCTGGACGGTCAATCGCGACCAATGCATCGATACATACAGATTCCAGGATCATCCTGAAGATGGACATGCGAAACTTTTTCCCTACAGTAACCTATCGGCGAGTCAAGGGTATATTTCGAAAAGCCGGGTATCGGGAGCAGATTGCAACTTTATTGGGTTTGATTTGTACCGAGTCACCGCGTGAAATTATCGAGCACCAGGACAAGAAATACTTTGTATCACTAGGACCTAGGAGTTTGCCACAAGGAGCTCCAACTAGCCCGGGAATCTCCAATGCAATCTGTTTGAAACTTGATGGACGTCTTTCCGGTTTGGCAAAAAAGTTTGGTTGGCGATACACACGATATGCAGATGACCTAACCTTTAGTTTGCCTAACAATACCAAAGGCAAAACCAACCTGGGAGCCCTTTGCGGCTGTGTTAAAAAAATTGTTGCTGATGAAGGTTTTCTGGTTCATCCCGACAAAACACGAGTTATTCGCAAGGGCAGTAGCCAGCGTGTTACTGGACTGGTAGTAAACGACAAGGGTGCTCCGCGTGCAACACGAACAGTTCGTCGCAATATCAGAGCGGCGATTAATAACCTCAGCAATGGAAAATCGCTTAGGGAAGGTGAATCTCTTGATACGTTGCGTGGAATGGCTGCTTTCATTTCAATGACTGATCGTGAGCTTGGCAACAAGCTAATGAAGCAGATCAATGAAATCGACAGAGTTGAACCTAAAAAAATCAGTTGACCGCTCCATTCTAATAGCAGGTTTTTGATTTTAAAGAAAATAGCTTCGATGGTTATGGTCACCTACTGGATGAATCACGCTACAACGTGAACTAATCTTTTTAGGTTGAAGCACGGTAGGAATCGCCCCTCTTTAGGGCGGCGAAGATATCAATAATATTTTGATGAATAAAGGGGTCACTCTTCGATAAATGAGCGTGCTATCGTATTGGTGATTGGGTCAGTGAGGTATTGGAGAAAGGTGCGCTCGCCAATGCGGATTAAAACTTCAGCTGGCATGCCTGCAATCAGGTTAAGCTCTTTATCTTTCAGCTGTTGCAGCCCATCCTGCGTAATCTCCACGATTGCCCGATAATAGGGCTGTTGTTGTTGATCGCGTTCGTCGACTATGCTATCTGCCGAGAGATTGATCAACCGACCTAGGATTCGTGTGGTTTCCCTCCTCTTGAATGCCAAGATATGGATGTCAGCCATCTGTCCAATGGCCACCCGGTCAATGTCTATTGGCAACACCTTGGCCTCAATCACCAGGCGAACATTCTCCGGCACGATACCCATTAAGGTCTCGCCCTCACGAACAACGGCACCAATCGTATGTACCGCCAGTTCGAGCACAATTCCAGATTGTGGAGCACGAATTACAGTACGTTCCAGGGTATCCGTCAGAGCTTGGCGTTGTTCGATGAACTGGAACAGCCGCTCGCGCACGCTATCTAGTTCTGCGGCAACTTCACGTTGAATCTCCTTTTGCAGCTGTAGAGATTGCAGCTTGGCTTCTACCATTTCTGATCGTGTCGAGGCGATTCGTGAAATGAAGTCGCCTAACTCACCCTGCTTTTCTACAACCTTGCGGGAGACATCCCGAACCTGTCGACGCTCAGCATAACCCTTTTTTTCAAGACCTTTCAGATCACGGAGTTCACTGGAGTAAGAATCAACCAGATGACGGCTGGACTTCTTCTGCGCATCCAGTCCATCAAGTTGCGCTTCGAGCTGTTCGAGCTTTTGAGCATACAGCGCAATCTCGTTTTCGTAGGCGGATTTGCGCACCTCGAAAATCTGATTCTGCACATCGATCGCTTCACGCACTCTGCTATCGGAGATGTGGTCATGCAGCGCGTCTGGATAAACCACCTCATTAAGTTGGTCGCGTTGAGCGATCAAACGTGCCTCACGAGCCAGGGCGGTATAATAGAGGCCATTCACAATCTCAAGCTGCGACTTGGCTTGTGTATCATCGAGCGTGAGGACGATCTGCCCCTTCTCCACAAAATCACCGTCGTGCACAGGTATCGTTTTTACGATACCGCCCTTGAGGTGTTGCACTGTCTGCCTTTGCGTTTCAACACGAATTTTCCCTACCGCACGTGCTGCACTAGCGATAGGTGCGAGTGCAGCCCAGATGCCAAAACCAAAGAATACAACGATGATTAGCGTGAATCCAACTATGCGGTAATAACGATCATCGGTAACATTGTCGTTAAACAGAGAGCTGGGCTTGGTGCTGATGACTTGTGGATTTGGCATGGCAGCTTATCCGCTATAACGGATAGGTTGCGGGTTGAGTTGTTGCGGCTGGTTTGCAACGGGTTGTGACTGACTACTGTTTAGCAGGGCAACGACCTTATGCGGAACATCGTAGACCACCATTTCACCGTTGGACAGCAGCATGACTTTATCGACCAGTGCTAAGATGTTATTGCGATGGGTCACTATGATCAAGGTGGAACCCTGCGCCTTCAATGCCAGAATCGCGTCTGCGAGCGCCTGGTCGCCCTGGATGTCGAGGTTAGAGTTAGGTTCGTCCAGCACCACGAGTTTTGGCGTGCCATACAGGGCTCGGGCCAATCCAATACGTTGCCGTTGGCCGGCTGAAAGGAGGTTAGCGGTAATGGTCGTATTGTACCCCTCAGGTAGCCTCAGGATCATGTGATGAACACCAGCTGCTTTGGCTGCATCAATCACCTTTTCGGGATCCACATCGCCAAATCGAGCAATGTTATCGCTAACATTGCCGTCAAGCAGTTCCACGTCTTGCGGTAGGTAACCAATATGCTCACCGAGAGTTTCTCGATTCCATTGCGTCATCTCCGCGCCATCGAGACGGATCGATCCGCTTTCAGTGTGATAGATACCCAGGATCGCCCTCACTAGCGTCGATTTACCCGCCGCGCTAGGACCAATAACCGCAACTGACGTACCAGACTCAACGATAAAGCTGAGATGTTTCAATATCGGTCGGTGTGACCCAGGAGGAGTAACTGTGGCGTGATCGAAAGCCACATTGCCTTGTGGTGGGGGGAGCGGCATGGGCTCAGGTACAATAGGCTGTGACTCCAGTAACTTGTTGAGTCGCTCGTACGACTCTCTGGCACTGATAAGACCTTTCCAAGAAGCAATGAGTTGGTTGATTGGCGCGAGTGCCCGGCCCAGCAACAGCGAGCCAGCAATGACGGCACCACCACTGATTTCGCCCTGTATCGCAAGATAGGCCCCGAATCCAAGCATCAGCGACTGCATCATCATGCGGAAAGTCTTTGAGATAGTGGAGATCATTCCACCTTTGCGCCCTACTCGACTTTGCAGATTAACCATCTGGTCGTGCTTCATCTGCCAACGATCACGGAGCTTGGGCAGCATGCCCATGGCCTTAATCACTTCAGTATTGCGTAGATTGCGTTGGATCTGTTCGCTGTTCTTGAGGTTCAGCCTGTTTGCATCATGGAGATCTTCACGCGAACTGCGCTCGTAGGCTATCGCAAGACCAAAAAGTATCAGAGCAGCAGCAATGGCAACACTACCTAGCAGCGGGTGGAATAAAAACATGATGGTGATATAAATCGGCATCCATGGCGCGTCAAACAGGGTCAGTATTGCCGGCCCTGTGAGAAATTGGCGCAGGATGAGCAAATCAGCCAGAGGTTGGGTGCTGGTGACGCTACCCCCCGATGCTAAAGCCGTACCGAAAATAGAATTGAACACCTGCGGAGCGAGCATTTTCACAAGACGGTTTCCAGTAACCTGCAGCACTTGCGAACGTGCCCACTCGAGACTACCCATCACGATGAATAGAAAAACCAGCAACAGCGTCAACATTAGCAAAGTCGATTTGCTATTGCTGGTCAACACGCGATCATAGACCTCGAGCATGTATATTACAGGTGCAAGCATCAAGATATTAATGAAGAAACTAAAAACGCCGCTGGATATAAAGGACGAGCGGGATACCGCCAATGTCTGATAAAGTTCCGGCTTGTTTACTGAACGACTGTTTTCGCTATTTAACGACATGGTCTCGGCGGCCTCTCTTTGGCCATATTACTTCCAAGCGCTATTAACCCGGCATCAAACTAGCGCCCACCCATAAATAGATAATATTCTGGATAGAAATAGAATATTAGCAATAAGCAATAGAGGTTAACAGATATCCTCTACTCTCTGGGCTTGTTACATTTAAGCACCTAACCCAACGGGATTTCAGTGCAAAAGAAACCTGCCTGCTGCAGGCCAGTGATTATATTTAATTCTCACTCAGAAAACGAGTGTTGTTTCCTCCAATAAAGACTTACTGCCAATAAGAATTGGATTAAGTTTTAAACCTTAAAAAATCAGTTGGCACTCCATTCTGTAGCTAATCTTCTAATCTATCAAAAAATTATTTGATGTACTTGGTCATTCTCCGGATAAATTATACGACGTTTATCTAAATATTCAGCCTTATTAGTGTCGGAGTATTTTACAAGCTTACTGATAACACGAAACATCAAGTTATTACCAGATCAACATCGAGCCACCTATTGATCCCGAATCTTCTCAGGATCTCTGTATCGGCTTCTGTTTCGAATACGACTTCGACGATGAAGAGATCAACTGCGTTTATCAGACACCTAGCCTGGACTACACCCAAATCTTTGATGGCAGCGCCAGTATTGTCTGGGGCGGTTCAGATGCTGATATCGTCAAAGTCCAGAACAATGTGACCGCTATCAATTTATCGGCTGGAAATAACTGGCTAAGCGTCGGTGGGAACGCGAGTTACGTATCCATGGGCAATGGAGACGACACTGTGAATGTGGGCAGCAACCTCGGTTATACCGACCTAGGTGGCGGCAATAACACAGTATGCGTAGGCGGCAACTCCACGTTTATCCACACAACAAACGGTAATGATGATGTAACTGTTGCCAGTAATATGATCGCTGCCAACCTCGGCTCAGGCGATGACTCTCTTATTGTGCACAACAATCTGGGATATGCCAATTTAGGCGACGGCAATAATATACTGGCCGTCGGCGAAAATTTGGGTAGAGCCGATCTTGGTAACGGTAACAATCAAGCGTATGTTGCAGGCAATGCCGGCACCTTTATCGCTATGAATGGCGATGATTGCGTCTCTGTAAAGGGCGACCTAATCGAGGCCAACCTACACAGTGGCAATAACAATCTTGGGGTGTGTGGTGACTTGGAATATGCCTCCTTTGGTAATAATAACGACGCGTTATATGTGGGCGGAACGCTCGGTAGAGTAGAACTCGGCAACGGCGATAACCTCGCGGTTGTCAAAGGCGATGCCAGTATAATCAGGAGCATGGCCGGCGATGACAATGTGTACGTGGACAATAACGTGATCGCTGCAAACCTGGGCCGCGGCAATGACTTGCTTGAAGTTGGTGGCAATATGGCCAGTGCAAACATGGGCCACGGCAACGACAAAGCCGTCGTGCTGGGAGAACTGGGCAGAATCGAGGCAGGCTATGGCGATGATAGGGTGGCAGCAGGCCAAATTAACGGCGTTATCAAATTGGACGCTGGCGACGATATTCTTGTGCTGGAAGATATATCAAGCCGCAGTAGTGCCTATGGCGGCTCAGGCTTCGACGAATTGATCCTGATTGGCAATGCCAGTGACTATGACGTCCACTCTACTCGGCATGGCATTGAGATCACAGACTCGCAAGGAGACACCATGTCAGCTAACGGATTCGAGAGCATAGACTTCATTAATGAAGCGTTCAATTATGACGTTTTTGACTACATAGCTTAAACCCAAAATCAGCCAGTTGATTGATCTCCACAATAGTGCGATCAATCTTCTGTGCTACGCCTAACTACTCCTCAGAGACACTCGCAATCTACATATTATGATCAGAGATCAGTGCTACCGATGAAACAATAAGGTCGAATGACGCTCAAGAGTGCCTTCCAGGATTTCTGCCAACTCACCATTTTTCCATATACGCCCTCTCCTTCCTGGAGAGGGCAGATCTTTTAATTAAATTCATTGCTTATAATCTACTAAGCACGCTCAATGAATGAAAGTGGATTGACTATGCAACTTCAACCTCCTCATGCGTGGCGGGCTGAGTAATTCCAAGACAGCCTTTGCATGTTGGATGCATTTTACTATGATCGCGCAAGCCTTCTCGAAGGTTCACGTATTTTTCTGATGTCCAAATCAAAGATACATCGTTTTCGATAGCATTTCCCAATTCAAAATCATGATGAGTACAACAAGGCGCAATTCTACCGTCCCAGTCAATCATCATAGTATGCCAAGGCCAGAAGCAAGACTTTTTTAGCCGCTTGCGTCTGGCTGCCTGGATTGAGGCACCTCTATTGTCCGGCACCATCTCATAAGCATCAAACCCTAGGTCTTTGTACGTTCTACGTACCTGCTCTACCTCATGCTTGTTGTGTTCAAATATTACGAACTTCCAAAGCAACCGAGGGCGCTTCACTCCAAGCCTAGCTTTTGCATCTTGTAAACGCCGTACATTTGATTTTATGAGATCAAACCTACCACCTACCCGGTACTGTAAATAGGATTCTTCAGATGCACCATCGAGTGACACAGAAAGCGTATCGACTCCGGATGTCACTAGGTCATCAATAGCTTTATCATCCATCTTGATAGATAAATTAGTTGGGAAAGTAACAGCAATATTTTGTTCATGTAGATATCTAATTAACCCAGATATTTCGCGATTAAGGAGAGGCTCTCCATGGTTACTTAAACTAACACAGAGTAGATTATGCGCAAATGGTTTAACAATGCGCTTCACGTTATCGATAGATATTCGCATATCCGCACTTAGCTCATCATTATAATCAGGATCGGCGTGGCGACATCCTGGACATCGAAGCTGGCATAGTGGAGTCGGTTCAATCTTTATGAATGGAGGATAACTTCGAGGAGAGCTGATCTTTAACTTAAGTTCAATTATATTTAATACTAAATTTGCTGCCTTACGTAGCGTCATGTAGGGAAGAATGTTATAGGCGTGACGGCGAAAGTAGTCTAATCGCCTAGTTACATTTAATTTTTTCATACTATTCTCCTAGTCTCTAGTCTATTAGCATCTTGCCCTGCAACTTTTACACACTTAGCCACACTCAGCAAATACATTTCTTATAAAAGACTAACTACAACAGCAATCACTAGGAACTCAAGTTATACAGGCATTCTAATAAATACAATAATTATACGACATTATAAATAATCGTTTATATAAATTCTTTATGAGTATTTTATTTTAATGTCATATAAATCAATGCACTCATTACTATTTCTAGGATCCAAAACAACTTTAATATTTTATGTAAACATCGTTAAGAATAAGCCACCAGGAAATGCTTTTGTTTAACTTGCTCACTATAGCTGATAACCTCCATTCCGATGACATATTTTACCGGCTAAATAGTCATGGTATGTTTTTATTAATGTAGGTTAATGACGTGGTCCAATAGACACGCACACCCCAGTTAAACACAATTCGACTAACTGAGATAAGAATATAAAAAAACAGTAAGCTGATGTTTACGATGCGTTCGAACAGTACACTCCCTCTCCTTGCGGAGGGTGTTGTAAAAGCATGCCGCAAATATTCGCAAAAGTCGTAGGATGTGGTGAGGTGCAAACCGCATCATGATTTTCGATCATGTGCCAATATTTGAGTAAGATATTCCATGGTGTTTTTAAACCTAAAAAAATCAGTTGATCGCTCCATTCTAATAACAGGTTTCTGATTTTAAAGAAAATAGCTTCGATGGTTATGGTCACCTACTGGGTGAATCACGCTACAACGTGAATAGCACGCTTCACGCTGTCCAACTGATCTTTTTAGGTTAAACCGATAGGTCACTCTTTTTGAAGTCGCGATAAAATTCGTGATTGCGTAGGATGCGGTGAGCGGTGCGAACCGCATCAATAGTGCGGTGGCTCACGAACATCCATGATGCGGTTCGTACCTCACCACATCCTACATTTCATTCCTT
>JARRQF010000078.1:0-13280 GCA_037382065.1 Candidatus Thiodiazotropha sp.
TGAAAAGGGCGAGCCATTCCCTGCGCATTGCGCCTTGTCTCCTGGCCTGAGCAGGCTTCTATCATCGTCAATTTGTATGAAGCACCACACTAGATTTAATCTCGTCTGTCTCACTCGCATAAATTATTGTGTCACCAGCATCAATCTCACTAAGGTCATGAATAAGATCTCTTGTTTCGCTATACATTTATAGCAAGGCCTCTATATGCTTACCCCGCAACCTACAAGGTGCTCTGTCTATGCAAGACCGCGCAGAAGAAGAACGCACCATGCTGCAGAAGATCTCGGACCTAGCCCTGCAACAGGCTAAGCAACTGGAAATCGACGCGAAAATGGTTGCGAAAGTGGTCATCGAATAGTCCATTATTTGTTTCATATCTAACGAAAGAAGCAGGCGCAGCCTCAACCAGTTCCAATAAGCGAGTTCAGGTGATCTGCCCATTTCTGATGTTTTCCCCTTGTCGGCCTTGGCCTTATCTTCCGGCTTCATCGTCTTCACTGTCCGGGAAGACAAGGGTTTGGTATTCTGTATTGTTGCCATTGGCACCCTCTTGAATTGGTATCAGTTTGTCCGATGCAATGAAAAAAGTGTCACTTTTTTCCAGAGATTGGATGATATTTCGTAAGACGACAAGAGACGAGCTAAAAACAATAAATACTTAGAAATCAACAAGTAGAGCAGTATAACAGCATGAGTTCAATAGGACAATCCGCCGGCAAGCCGATCCCCATGGCGGGTGTTCCCCACCATGCCGCTGAAGGCTATCTGGCGCGACTGGTTAAAAAGGGTATCTCGGTAGCAATCTGTGAGCAGGTAGGCGACCCGGCCACCAGTAAGGGGCCTGTCGAACGCAAGGTGGTACGTATCGTGACACCAGGCACATTGACAGATGAGGCGCTTCTTGAAGAGCGGCAGGAAAACCTACTGGTAGCGGTTAACGAACAGAAGAGTGGTATGGGCCTAGCAGCACTCGATCTAGCCAGTGGTCGCTTTACCATTCAACAGCTAGAGAGTCTGGAATCCCTAAGTGGCGAGCTAGAGCGACTCAGCCCAGCAGAGTTGCTGCTGGATGAGGACTCAACCCTGACTGAGACATTGTCACTTCGCTGCGGAATCACTCGGCGCCCTGCTTGGCATTTTGACGCTGATTCAGCAGAGCAGCTGCTAACCCGACAGTTTGGCACCCGCGATCTAGGTGGCTTTGGCTGCCAGGATCACCCATTGGCCATTGGCGCTGCTGGTTGCTTGCTGCAATATGTTGAGGAGACACAGTTCGGTGCCTTACCCCATATCCAAGGTCTGCGAGTGGAGCATCGTGAGCAGAGTGTCATCATTGATGCTGCGACTCGTCGTAACCTGGAGTTGGTTCATTCACTAAGTAACCAACCTCAGTACACTTTGGCTGGCATCATGGACCGAACCGTAACGGCAATGGGCAGTCGAATGCTGCGTCGCTGGATCAATCAACCTCAGCGCAATAGGGATGTAGTCACAAAGCGCCATGTGACTATTGAGGCACTCTTGGAGAATGCCCTTTATATTGAGTTTCAGGATATCTTGCAGGGTATTGGTGATATCGAGCGCATTCTGGCCAGAATAGCTCTAAAAAGCGCCCGCCCTCGCGATCTCGCTACCTTGCGTGACGCGCTGGGTGGACTACCACAACTGCAGCCACTTCTCAGCCGTCTCGACAGTCCATTGACGCTTTCTCTCAGCCGAGAGATCGGTGAACAGCCAGCATTACATAAGCTATTACGGCTCGCCATTATCGAGCAGCCTCCCATGCTTATCCGGGATGGTGGGGTCATCGCCGAGGGATACGACCCTGAACTCGACGAACTACGGGCACTTTCGCAAAATGCTGACCAATTCCTACTCGACTTGGAGTCCCGTGAGCGGGAAAGAACCGGGATTTCGACACTCAAAGTCAGTTACAACCGGGTACACGGATACTATATTGAGATCAGTCGCAGCCAATCCGAGAAGGCTCCTGATGATTACATCAGGCGTCAGACACTGAAAGGAGTGGAACGCTTCATTACTCCAGAGTTAAAAAAGTTCGAAGATAAAGTGTTGAGTGCCAGGGAGCGCTCATTAGCCAGAGAGAAGCATCTCTATGAACAGCTACTCGAACAACTATGTGAGTCTCTACGCCCTTTGCAGCAGTGCGCTAAGGGACTATCCAAGCTTGATGTATTATGCAACCTGGCAGAGCGCACCCAAACCCTGAACCTGGTTCGCCCTGAGCTTGTCGACGAACCGGGCCTACAGATTAGCGATGGACGCCATCCGGTGGTCGAGCAGGTCAGCCAGGAGCCTTTCGTAGCCAATAGTGTCGCCTTTGATCAGCAGCAACGGATGTTAATCATTACTGGCCCCAACATGGGCGGCAAATCCACCTTCATGCGCCAAATCGCCATCATTACCTTATTGGCCTACGCAGGCAGCTTTATTCCTGCTGCCTCAGCACGACTTGGACCTGTCGACCGGATCTTCACTCGAATCGGGGCTTCCGATGATTTAGCCGGTGGCCGCTCAACCTTCATGGTAGAGATGGAAGAGACTGCAAACATTCTACATAACGCTTCGGATCAAAGTCTGGTATTGATGGATGAAATCGGACGTGGAACCTCGACCTTTGACGGTCTATCTCTGGCCTGGGCTTGCGCCGTGGAGCTAGCAACTAGCCTACGCGCCTTCACCCTCTTCGCCACCCACTACTTTGAACTCACCACACTCCCGGAGGAGTATCCAGGCATTGCCAATCTCCACCTGGATGCGGTAGAGCACGGTGACTCTATCGTTTTCCTACATGCGGTGAGGGAAGGGCCTGCAAATCAGAGTTATGGCCTACAGGTGGCAACCCTCGCAGGTGTGCCCAAGCGGGTAATTCAGAAAGCTCGCCAGCGCCTGCGTGAATTGGAGGCCAGCGCACATCAACACGCTGTGCAGCAACAGAGCCAACTGCCTTTGTTTGATCTGGTCCCGCCAGAAGCAGAACCCTCTGAAATTGAAACCATGCTGGAGCAGATCGAACCAGATGAACTGACTCCAAAGCAAGCATTGGATCAACTCTATCAGCTAAAGCAGAAACTGAGTGACAAGCGCTAACACGAAGTAAGTCGGGGGGTGGGATTCAGGCTAGCTGATAAATTCCAGCACCAGCTCACCCAGGGTAATACGGTCACTATTCTTAAGCTCAACACCTCCAGCCTTGATTGACTGACCATTGATCATCGGGATATTGTCGCCACCAACCTTAAGTAGATAGTATCCATTATGGCGCCGATTGATGAGAACGAGATCTCCACCTGGCTCTCCAATACTAAAAAATGCCCGATCAATCACCTTCTCTTCACCAGACTGTTTACCAGAAAGGAATCGCACCTTGGCTCTCGCTTCAGGAACTGACTCTGTTTTCTGTTCAGCATTTTCCATAGGAGCATTCGGGGCAGTGGCAGGCGGGGCCTCGCTCAGGGGTGGTGTTTTTTTCACACTATTCACTAGCGTTTTTACAAATTGCGATGACGGATAATTTGCTTTCGCGAGAGATAGTGAAGGTTTTGACTGATGAGTGATGGGATTGAGCACTACAGTACGATCTGGATCATCATCCATCTCTTGCGAAGGCACCTGAGCAATATAGCGTATGTTATATTTACCAATCTCAATCAAATCACCATGCTTAAGATAGCGTTTGGTGACTGTACTACCGTTAACCTTGGTGCCATTCGTACTGCGCTCGTCCTCGATTGAAAAGCCATGAAAAACACGCATCAATGTAGCATGATGACGACTGACAGAGCGGTCGCGAAGACAGATATCACAAGTTCCATCACGCCCTATTATCAAACGCTTATTCACAAGAGCAAACTCTTGTGGCGGCTCATCGTCACTCAAAACCACAAACTTTTCCATACACTCTTTATCTCAGGTATTCAATCTATATTAATTTTGAACATCGTTTGCTTGCGCTCGTGCAAGTATCACAGAGATGTTATCGACGCCACCCATTCTGCACGCAAAATCAACTAGCTCGTCGGCCTGCTGAGGCAGATCCATTTTGTTATTTTCTAGAATACTTTGCATCTCCTCATCCATCAGCATACCTGTCAGTCCATCAGAACAGAATAGATAAATATCACCTGGTTCGACCTCAGATTCAGCCAGATCTACCTCTACCTCAGCATCCGAGCCAAAGGCCCTTGAAAGAACGTTTGTCGGCACGCCCGCCATTAAAGCCTCTTCAATGCTGCCAAAATCCCCCTGATTCACCATCTCCTGAATCAGCGAATGGTCGGTGGTAAGCTGCTCAAATAGCCCTTTCCTCAGGCGATAAAGTCGAGAATCCCCTACATGAGCATAGATGACACGCTGCTGCTTGAATAGCCCCATAACCAGAGTTGTACCCATCCCTTGATAGCTAGCTACCTGCTGTGATAAATCCAGGATAGCCTGATTAACCAACTGCATGGCTTCAAGGATCTCTGACTGACCGATATCAGCACCACTTTGCTGTCCGGCAACCAACTGCCCGGTCAGCAGTTCCACTGCCAACTCACTGGCCACCTCGCCAGCATTGGCGCCCCCCATACCATCAGCCAGCACAATCAAGCCCGCTTCCGGGTCGCCACCCACAGCATCTTCATTTTGCTCTCGTACTCTTCCTTTATCGGTACGTATGGCAACTTCTAAATCCAAGTTAGCTCTCCGAATAGATCTATATTGACCGATATCAATGAATCATGGCCCCGTAGGGCCATTTTCAAGGTATTAATAGAAAAGCGAAATGCACATAACACAAGTACATCTCGCCGCTCTTAAAACTACTGGGTGACTCCGCTTGGATGGCCTGCCAGTTTCTCATCTAGCTCGCTTAGAACCTTATTCATGCGCTTGGCAGGCATATAGCCTGGCAACATCTCACCATTTTCGAGAAAAATTGCAGGAGTACCTCTGACCCCCAACATCTGCCCCAATTCATACTGCTTGCTGACTGGGTTGTCGCAGCTCTTTTTCGGGATTTCATCTCCCGCTTTTGCATGAGTGAAAGCATCGTTTTGATCATCGGCACAGTAGACCGATACAGCCTTCTCAAAAGACTTACTACCAACACCAGCTCTGGGATACATCAGATAGCGCACCCGAATACCCAGGTCATTGTAGTCTTTGATCTCGGCATGCAGCTTCCGACAGTAACCGCAGTCAATATCAGTAAAAACCGTAATGGTATGTTGATATTTCTCAGGAGCGAAGATTATCATTTCATCTTCATTCAGTTTCTGAAGGTAGGCTGCTTTCGCCTGGTTGATTTTAGGGGTCGTCAAATCTTCCTGCTTTTCGATATCAAAGAGCTTTCCAGTTAATAGATGTTTGCCATTGGCAGACACATATAAGACCTGTGTTCCTACCATCACTTCATACAGACCATCAATCTCTGAGCCTGAAATGCTGGTGATTTCTCCATTGCTGAGAATTTTGCCCACACTTTCCCGAATTTTAAGAATCTCTTCATCATGTTGGGCAGTCTCAGCCATGGCTGAGGAAACACAGATTACGGCAGAAAGCATGGCGTAGATGAGGCCTCTAACTGGACCACCCTTGATAAGTTGTTTCATAGTTAATTTAGTCTCGAAAATTTTGATATTGAAGCGGCAGACCATAATCTGACTGCCGCAAAAGAGTGATAACCTGTTGTAGATCATCGCGTTTTTTACCAGTTACCCGAACCTGATCACCCTGAATCTGAGCTTGAATTTTCAGCTTACTGGCCTTGAGGTCTTTAATCATTTTCTTCGCCACGTCGGTCTCAATTCCCTGTTTGACGAAGACAGTCTGACGCGCAGCATTGAGATTAGTTTGCGGCTCTTTAATATCCATTGCTGCAATATCGACACTCCGTTTGACCAACTTCTGGCGCAAAATATCCATCATTTGGTTAAGTTGGAACTCCTGCTCGGCGCTCAGTACAATTTCGCTGTCCGTCTGCTCAAACTGAGCATTCACACCCTTGAAATCAAAACGGGTTCCAATCTCCCGATTTGCCTGATCTACAGCATTTCTGACTTCTTGAATATCCACCTCAGAGACAATATCAAAGGACGGCATTAATAACTCCCATGTTTCGCATGAATGGCGACACCTTCATGCATTGTAGGCACTTGACATCCTCCCCCAGCTAAAGCAGGGGGATTCCTACGGTGCTTCAGCATGGCCTTTACTGGACTTGGACATATTGCCAATCTGCAACTCTTCTATACACACCACCGCGTGGTTTTTGCTGATCGTGTGTGAGGCTTTGTGCAGATAGTCCGTGCGGGCATTACCGATGTCGATGTGGGTTTTGGTTACTTTGGCATGATTTTCCTGCTGCCGATGCAAAGCCAGATTCCAGATTTTGCGAGCATTCCCTGCATACTGGCGCATTGCACGGATTTGCTCGCCATTGGGAGTGATCTGAAATTTGAAGGCTTTGAGTTGTTTCATCCCTGCATGATACTTTGGGCCTATGGAACAAAGCAACGATATGAGACACGGCAGGCACTGTCTATTCTTGATGCACGTTTATTTGGTCTTTGTCACAAAATACAGCAGACACTGAACGAACAGGACGCTGGCACGTCCGCGCTAACAGACAGATTAATGATTATAAAAATATTTCCACATATCCTGTGGATAACTTTGTGCATAAGTCATTGCAATATCTCTCCAGCCCTTGTTGTCACTGTACCTTTTTTAGATTGTGCAATTTCTATACGATTATATTTTATATATATTTATCAATTACTTATACAATTTACATAACAAATATAAAGAGACAATTTCATTAATCTACCCATCACCAAAAAAATTATATTTAATTGTGCATAAAAGTCTTGACAGGCCAACCAGAGCATGATCCAAGCTCAATCTATCAATGTTGCTAGAGCATGAGACTTTGAGGTACTTTTTAGCCTACTATAGGCGGCCTTTTGATATCACGATAAAATCATATTAACCAATGACTGAAAACATACTGCCATTCTGGAAGAGCCGACCATTGGAAAAGTTGACGAGGGAGGAGTGGGAATCCCTCTGCGACGGATGCGCCAAATGCTGCCTGCAAAAACTTGAGGATGAAGAGACACGGGAGATCTATTTCACCAATGTTGCCTGCAACCTTCTGGATCTGGATAGCTGCCGCTGTACCCATTACCAAAAGCGCTCAATTTTAGTCTCCGCTTGCATCACCCTCACCTTAGACGATCTCATCGACCCCTACTGGTTGCCCCCCAGCTGTGCCTATCGACTGTTAGCCGAAGACAAAGATCTGCCTGACTGGCATCCGCTGTTGTGCAATGGCGACACGCGTGAGATGGAGCTGGGCGGACATACCATACGGGGTAAGGTGGTTCCAGAAGCAGAAGCGGATGATTGGGAGCATCATTTGATCGATTGGGTATGAACTTAAACTTGAATCAAATAGCCACACTGACAGAATTTCTCGAATCGGGCGGCCTCCAGCTCGATTTTTTTGATATTGGGCGACGTGTCAACGCTATTCCCAGGGAGCAATTTCTTGCATTTGAGCAAACGGAGGCACCCTATCCCATGCCGCTTCAGCAACAAGCCTGGTTTGCCCTTACCTTCTCTGATCCGACCAATCAAGCGATTGATCCGATGATTTGGTTCATCCGCTTTCCTCTGGATGAGCAGGCAAAACTGCTACAGGCGGCACGCGACGATTTCATGCACCGCCTGGTGGAGAAGCTGGGCAACAGGGCAGAAGTCGCTCAGTCCAGCGGAGATATGCAGAAGGCTGTACAGGATAACCCCTACCTTTTTCAGCCAAAAGAGGAGCGTCTTGCTGTCTTCCACGCTCGATTGACCGCTTTCCACGGAAAACCCGCCTCACGATATTACAAACATGCCAAGGCCTATTTCAATGGTGAACTGGGCTGGGACCAGTGGTCATTCCTAGGCTATCAGGGCATTGCCGACCTGAGTGCTAGAATGAATCAGGACGGCAGCAGTGAAAAAGTAGCTTCATCCATTACTGAACTCCCTCCAGCTCCCCTGGAGGCTCTCTGCCACTGCCTAGAGAACGAGACGATTCCAAAAACCCTCACCCTAGCCCTGGGAAAACGCGCTCAGGCAACACTCAAGCAGAGCGAACCGAACCTACAGATTCTGACAGCGGTCATTCGAGGAATATCGCAATCAACATCAATTAACGATCGTAATAAATTGATTAATAAGATACTTAACCATCCATTCTCTTGGCGCAGCGACATACTTATTGCCATTGCTGGTCGCGCATGGGAGTGCCTGGAGGACGAATCATTGAGTAGAATCTATCTAGAGCGTCTGGCTAATAATGAACTAGGGCAGGATTTCTTTAATAACATTCTTAGCGACCTACTCTACCTGCCCGACACCCGATCTACCCTGCAAGCCAGGTTACGTGACCCTCAACGCTCCGAAAAGCTAAGCCAGTTCATCGGGCGGTTCTTTGCCAATGTAAAGCAGGGCTCGTGCTAATTCCACAGATTTGGTGGGGCAAGGCCCCACCCTACCTGAGATTCGGAGAGTGGGGTCCCTGACCCCACCAAGATAGCGCTTAAATTAAGTGCCATTCTCTTTCCTTTTTTGGTCAGAAGCTGGTTATCTCCTTACATCATGGCGATCATGGCATCCCCAAACGCCGAACAGCTAAGTTCCTGCGGATTCTCCATCAAACGGGCCAAATCATAGGTGACCGTCTTTGCAGAAATAGTGGCTCCGAGACTCGCGATAACCATATCTGCTGCCTCAATCCAGCCCATGTGACGCAGCATCATCTCTGCTGAAAGGATCAGGGAACCTGGATTGACCTTATCCTGACCTGCATATTTTGGTGCTGTGCCATGGGTTGCCTCGAACATGGCAACGCTGTCCGAAAGATTAGCCCCTGGCGCAATACCGATACCCCCCACCTGGGCCGCCAGGGCATCTGAGATATAGTCGCCGTTCAGGTTTAGTGTCGCAATCACACTGTACTCATCGGGTCGTAACAGAATCTGCTGCAAAAAGGCGTCTGCGATGACATCCTTAACGATGATCTCCTTACCGCTATTCGGATTCTTGAAGCGACACCAAGGACCACCATCCAGCTCTACAGCACCAAACTCCTCTTTAGCCAATTCATAACCCCAGTTTTTAAAAGCCCCTTCAGTGAACTTCATAATGTTACCCTTATGCACCAGGGTCACCGAGTCGCGATCGTTATCGATGGCATACTGAATCGCCTTACGCACCAAGCGCTTTGTGCCATCACGAGAGACTGGCTTGATTCCAATACCTGATGTGGCGGGGAAACGGATTTTGCTCACACCTAGACTATCCTGCAGAAAATTGATCAGTTTCTTAACCTCATCGCTGCCCTCCTCCCACTCAACCCCAGCATAGATATCCTCTGAATTTTCACGAAAAATAACCATATTGGTCTTTTCTGGCTCTTTCACTGGGCTGGGAGTTCCTGGGAAATAGCGTACAGGACGGAGACAGACGTAGAGATCGAGCTGCTGACGAATCGCCACATTCAGGGAGCGAATACCACCACCCACAGGTGTTGTCAGAGGTCCCTTAATAGAAACCACGAACGCTTTAACAGCGTCTAAAGTCTCCTGAGGAAGCCAGGTATCGCGATCATAAACGTGAGTCGCTTTCTCGCCAGCAAAGATCTCCATCCAGGCGATCTTCTTTTCTCCACTATAAGCTTTCTCCACAGCGGCATCGATGACTTTTTTCATTACCGGAGTGATATCCACACCAATACCATCACCTTCTATGTAGGGAATAATGGGGTTATTTGGAACATTTAGTGCGCCATTTGCAACAACAGTTATCTTTTCACCCGTAGAAGGGATCTCTATCTTGTCATAAGCCATGGATATTTCCTGTTTATATGATGAACAACTGTGAGTCTCCCTATTTCCCCTGGCATGAAGGTGTCACAACAGTGCTAGGAAAATCCTAACCTGATGTTTCCAACACAACTTTGGGGCATTAGATGGAATCAGATGTGCAATTGTAGCCGTGTTTTGGGGTCTATTTGTAGAGCAATCGTATATTCGCCCCAATATTGACTTAAGGATGAGTAGATTCACAGGCTACAATAGGGACATTAATAACCTAAGAAATTAGTTACAGAATGGAGCAGTCAACTAATCTTTTTAGGTTTAAGCACGATCAGGGATACAGGATGACAGCCCCGACAAAGACCACCGCTAACCAAATACTCAACGCCTTACTGGATGAATGGCAAAAAGCTATTATTGGCAAACCCGAAATCCTTCGCTTGGTCATGACCTGCCTGCTCTGTCGGGGACATATTCTATTAGAAGATCTTCCTGGTCTTGGTAAAATCACCCTGGCCAAAGTTCTGGCGAAAAGCCTGGATCTGACCTTCAAACGAATTCAGTGCGCCCCGGACCTGCTGCCCGCCGATATCACAGGGGTATCTATTTTCGATCAAAAGTCCCAAGCCTTTCGGTTTTTACCTGGTCCCGTTTTCACCAACATCCTGCTAGCCGATGAGATCAACCGCGCCTCTCCTCGCACCCAATCAACACTGCTTGAAGCGATGGCTGAACGGACGGTCAGTATTGACCGAATAACACGTAAACTGCCCACTACCTTTATCGTCATAGCGACACTTAACCCTATTGAGTTCAGCGGCACATTTCCACTACCGGAAGCCCAACTGGACCAATTTTTCATGCGTATCTCGCTAGGCTATCCACAATCCGATGATGAATCCCACATCATACTAATAAACCAACAGGATGATCCTCTCAAAAACATAATGCCAGTGGTTAACGAGAAACAGCTGCTAATCCTGCAAAAAGAGGTGCTACGCATCAAGCTCACGCAGAAGGTCATCGACTACATAACGACTCTCGTACACGCCACCCGCACCCATAAAATGGTTCGTCTCGGCGTCAGTCCTCAGGGTTCCATCGCCCTAATGAAAGCGGCACAGGCCAGTGCCCTACTGAATGGCGAAACCTCTGTCACGCCACTCAGAGTTCAGGAGCTGGTGGTACCCATATTGGCTCATCGCATGCTATTGCGCAGCCAGAGCGATCATAACGAACAAGTTCTTCAGCAAATTATCCAAACCACACCCGTTCCTGCTGTGCCAAATGTTAAATAGGATAATTCGGATGCTGAACCATTGTCTGATTTACGACATAAAACCAACCTGTGGACGAAATATAAACTCCAGTATCAACAAGCAGATAACAAACATCCAATAACTGGTACAAATATTGCATTAGAGTACAAATAGTAGCAACTTCACAGGAAACAGGCATGAGTTACCACGATATACAGGTCAATGAGATTGAAAAATTACTGAAAAAAGATGACCTTTGGGTCATTGATATGCGCGATACTTTGACGCAGAGTAAGGGGCAGCTGCCCAATGCCATGTCTCCAACAGATGCCGTCATTGGCAACCTGGTTCAGCAGCGCCAAAGTAACCCCCCTGTGCTTGTCTATTGTTACCACGGGAATAGTAGCCGTGACCTATGCCGATTCCTCGCGCAGCTAGGACTCAATCAGGTCTATAACCTGGTTGGTGGCTGGGAAGCCTGGGAGAAGCTGGCAGCGGCCTGATGGATCTCACAACAGACGCTGCAATATATCAACTCCCTCTTTACTAAATGCACATGATTTTAAATCCCTTTCCTATTGAGAAAAACACGATGAAAACAACAGATAAGGTACGCCAGCAACTCAAAGACAACCCAATTATCCTTTACATGAAGGGCACACCAGATGAACCACGCTGTGGCTTCTCGGCCAAAGCTGCTGCAGCACTGAAATCAACCGGGATCGATTTCGCCTTTGTCGATGTCATGGCTTCGCCACTGATTATGGATGCCCTGCCAGAAGTGTCTGACTTCCCAACCTTTCCTCAACTGTTCATTCAGGGTGAGATCATTGGCGGTAGCGATATCGTTGAAGCTATGCTTGCCAACGGTGAATTACTACCCATGCTAAAATCAGCGGCAGCCTAATAAAAAGAGATATTATGAAAGAAACCGACATTATCGAACGCGTGCGTACGCTCTATCCAGACGCCATCATCGACGTCGCCGGTGAGGAGTGTAGCTTTGAGCTATATATCATCAGTGACGCATTTGCGGGGCAAAACACATTACAACGACAGAAGCCAATCCTAGCCCTATTCAAGGAAGATATCCGTAGCGGAGCTATGCATGCCCTGTCAATCAAGGCCAAGACACCGGAAGAACGGTCAGGGCAAAATGGCTTGGTGCAAATCTCTTGAACATGGGCGAGAGAGAATGGGAAGCGCTCAGCGTACGTGACTTAGGATTATTGATTCGACCAACTGGTAATTTTCGATCAATTGGTCAGCTTGTTCGAGATTACTGATGCGAACATCAAGGTTATGTAACCGCCCATCATCGATATCGTATATAAAACCATGTAAAGAGAGCGAAGACCCTTTTTTCCAGGCATTTCGTACGACTGGAATATGGCAGATATTACGCACCTGCTCAATAACATTAACTTCACATAAACAATCGATACGTTGTTTCTCATCTAGTAGTTCAAATAGTTTTTGCGAGTGCTGGTAGTATTGTCGTATTGGGCGTATCCAATGCTCGATCAGATCTGGATTATCTTCCCGCAACGAGGCAATCACACCACCACAGCCATAGTGACCATTGACAATAATGTGTTTCACTCCAAGCACTTCGACTGCATACTGAATGCCTGTTAAAACATTCATATCACTTGAATTGACCAGATTCGCCACATTGCGGTGTACGAAGATGGTGCCTGGGTCCATCTTTACCAACTCATTTGCTGGCACTCGGCTATCTGAACAGCCGATCCAGAGGTATTCTGGATTTTGTTGCTCAAGCAGACTTTGAAAAAAGCCCGGCTTGGAGCGATTCATCTCCTCAACCCAAGACTCATTATTACGAAATAGTTGTTCTATATCCTGATTATCTCTACACATCTAGTTACCTAACAAGTGACGCTGCTGATTCTTGGTTGTTGAACCTAAAAAGATATGATTATGACATCAAAATCACTTGTAAGGTGCCTCAGACTATCTGTCACTGCAAAGTACCCTAGCAAAGCTTTAAGAGGCAAGAGAATCTAGTGTGGTGCTTCATACAAATTGACGATGATAGCGTGACGCTAAGCGGTTAGCCGCTAGGCGCGTGCCGCCGGGAATGGCTTCTCCCTTTCCAAGGCACGCAACAACGCGGATGAC
>JARRQF010000079.1:0-12574 GCA_037382065.1 Candidatus Thiodiazotropha sp.
CAAAAGTCGTAGGATGTGGTGAGGTACGAACCGCATCATGATTTTCGATCATGTGCCAATATTTGAGTGAGATATTCCATGGTGTTTTTAATAGGTAACTCTTGTTGAATATGCTATAAAATTCGTGATTGCGTAGGATGCGGTGAGCGGTGCGAACCGCATCAATAGTGCGGTGGCACACAAACATCAATGATGCGGTTCGTACCTCACCACATCCTACATTTCATCCCTTAATGGTGGGACAGAGTCCCACCCTACGACTTTTACAACACCCTCCAGAGAGAGAGGAAACGATCTGAATTGAATGGGTAAATATGACTTAGCAGTAATCCATAAATTCGACCGAAAAGGCGATTTATCTTAACTCATTGGGCAAATTCATTAATGCTACTAACCGGAGTAATACGCACACCCTCATCAACCCAGTCAACCTCCAGCTTTTGCCCCTCCTTACCAGCAAGTAACATCTCCGTTAAGGGAGGTATTACTACACGCTCAATGGTTCTTTGTAAGGGTCTGGCACCATATTCTGGGCTAAACCCCGCTTTGCTTACATACTGAATCAGTGCATCGGTAAATTTCAGTGATATACTTCGCTGTAATATGCCTGGGCGCTTGGCGAGTTGTTGCAACTCTCGTACGGCTATCTGTTCGATAGTACTTTGGTTCAATCCATTGAATGTTAAAACCTGATCGATGCGATTAAAAAACTCTGGTCGAAAATAACTTTTGATATCGCTAAGAGAGACTTCTACCCCACCTGTATCTGTAAAACCTATCCCTTTACTTCGCTTTATGCCTAAATTTGTCGTCATAATAATTATGGTATTTCGAAAATCAGCTGTTCGTCCAAATCGGTCTGTAAGCAATCCCTCATCCAACATCGATAGGAGGTTATCAAAAATGCTGTTATGCGCTTTCTCTATCTCATCCAGCAATACCACTGAAAAGGGTTTATTTCTGACATGTTGATTCAGTTTACCCGGCTGATCATTTCCAAAACCAATTAGCCTACCGATTTGACTTGGGTGCTGAAATTCACTCATATCAATACGCAATAAAGGATTATGCGTTTGCCCATTGGCAAAAAAGTATTCTGATAATGCTTTCGCAGCTGCCGTTTTACCTACGCCTGTCGGACCAGCGAACAATAGCGTTGCAATAGGTTTATGTGGGTCGTTAATACCTGCTTTGAAGGTTTGAATCAGTATACTGATTTGCTCTAAGACATTGTCCTGACCTTTTATTTTCTCTTTAAAATAACTGAGCAGTGATTGCTTTGTAAGAGGGATCGTATCATCTAAGAGTATTGATGGCAGCCCGGTATATTGAATAAATTGTGCTAATACAAAGGGGCTCTCTATGCTGCTTTTTTTCTCATGGTGGGCTTGTCTAATCACCCGACTGAAAAACTGTACCTGCTTTCCCGGATTCTTTTGATACTTGATATAGCGATTGACCAGTTGAAGGCTTAACTCCATGGCATCTACAGAGGTTGTTATTTTGTAGTTGGTATCCGCATAGGCAAGATACCTTTTCATCACAATAGCCGTGGTTCGATTATCCTGCTCTTCTATGTTTAGAAGTTTAAAATTATGAATAAATACCGGTAGTAATCCTTTGGCTGCCTCCAAGGCATTCGGTGTTACTTCACCAAGCATCCGCAATCGCCCTTTATTCAGATAGCCTCCCAGGTATGCCGCAACTGAGTCCTCCGCACCACTACCACCTGCTCTTAGCGCATCGATAGTATCTGTTAAAACCAATACACCATTTACCTCTGCTAAAGCCTCAACCACTTCATCACAGATCGCTTGCCACTCACCGAGATATTTTGCTTTGCCGATTAGGCGTTGAGGGGTCGTTCGCCAGAATGTCAGCGGCTGTCGCCCTGTTTTCTCTTTGCTAAGCCTGACCACTCCGCGTATTGCCTCATAACTGATTGTGCTTTTCCCCACACCTGACTCACCTACCAGCAATAAATTATCTGGCGAATTCAACAGGCTTTGTGTTAGTTTTTGTACGATTTCTCCTCGCTCCCAAGCTGCTTTTGGCCAACGTCCTACAGATTTTCTTACTTGAGAGGAGGGAGGATAGGGCTCTGTCACCGTCTTAAGAATTTCGGGAACCTTTGCCCTATACTGCCTACGCTTTTTATTATCTCGAGCTGGTATAGAGATAACATCTAACGTGGGTTCAGCCTGCATGATGTATTGCAATACGCTTTCTGGCTTAAGCTGTTCTAGGAAATCTCGGGTAAAGTGGTGTATTAACGTATCAAGCTGTTTACTGTCATAATAGTAAAACCGCTGGTTAAGATAAGGTAAAAAACACTCAGAGTGGTTAATATCCTCCCTACGCTCACTATGAACAGCTGCCACACGAAAAGATGTTTTTCCGGATAGAGGAAAAGCTCGGTCTGTTTCATTATCACGGTAAGATAGCTGCAAAGTAACATTATGAAATGTTAGTTGGGGGTTGGTGATAGTAGGCTCATCCACCCAAAAATCTCTACTCTCTTTCTGCAGCCACTCACTGGCAGAACGCTTAATTCCACTTCGATTTGCACCAACAAAGTATTTGTCTTCACCAAGAACTGTACCCAACAGGTGATCTTCATTCAGGGGCTGGAAGATAATTGGAAAATAGAGTTTAGCCATTTTCAATCCTCCTCTCTTGAACTGGGTGTCTCTTTAATAGGAAAAGGTGGCATGGCCTTTGTCACGATTATCTTTAGATCCTCAAGGCTCAATGCACTTCCAGATACCATACCGCTTCTCAGATCTGTTACCGTATCATCATTTTGTTCTGTAGTAGAGGTCGGCAGAGCATATAATCGCAAAATCGTATCCGGTATCGTTAACTGCTCAATAACATCGGCGGTTTTCATTGCTATAACAGCAATAGGGATTTGACTGTTATTCACGCCAATAAAGAGGTGTATGCCCTGTTCAGCTTCAATCAGTCTATCAACTCCCGGCCCCTGGTAATGAATAATAACACCATCGGCACAAGCTTCCTGCTGTTCAATCGATGCTATATCGGTGATTAAGCGAGAATAGTTATCTGCAAGATAGCGTATCTCATTCGCCCCCTGTCCCGGTAATAGTGACCGAATGACAAAGCAACCCTGTATGGCTTTCTGTTTAATTAATCCAGTACTCCCCATAAGAAGCCACTGTAATTCGGCAGTTAAGCAAGCCTGGGATAACTTCTCCTTATCAAAACCACCTTCTCCCTGCTGATAAAGGCTTCTCAGATAGTCACGCATATCGAACTGCGCAAACAGAGCAGCTGCATCGACTTTTAGTCCTCGCCAGCTCTCTTTAAGCACACGGCGTGGCATGTGCTGGAAGTTCATTTTTACCTGCATCCTACTAGTACTCAAGCGCTCTTCAAAATCCCAGATAAAGCTCTGTAACGGCTCTATGAGATCACGAATCTTTGCGCTTAA
The DNA here is from genome assembly GCA_037382065.1 of Candidatus Thiodiazotropha sp. Lineage (GTDB taxonomy): Bacteria > Pseudomonadota > Gammaproteobacteria > Chromatiales > Chromatiaceae > Thiodiazotropha. The sequence goes on from JARRQF010000079.1 coordinate 3,455, forward strand.
TGTCCATGCGAAGTTTCGAAATTCATGATCCGGAATATCCAGAATATCCTGATCCATTTCACGCAGTTGTTTAAGGATAAATCGGTAATCTTCAAGGGAGAATGCTGCTTGTGGTTCACAGGCTTGCATTGCCATAAACTTAAGCGCCTGGACAGAACATTGCAGTTCTTTTTCCTTCATATAAAGCTTAAGGATAATAGGTGCATTATCTGTCAGGTTAGCCAATACATGAGCACTCATACGGGTAATCCGTTGCTCAAGATAGCGCTTCAATGCCCTTGCTCCCATTTGTGGGTCATATCCACCTTCGCAGAGCATATCCATGGCATTTCGTTCAATATTTAAAATTGTATTACGGCGAATGAAGCCATCTCGCTGAATCAACTTACCTAGATGCAGTGTCGCTAACTGCTTCATATGCTCTCTACTCAACGCCCGAAAAGAGACCTGCTTTTCAATTCGATTTAAGAATTCAGGTCGGAAAAACTGTTCGACAGCCTGTCGATAGCTTGCCGTCATATCATCTTTTGACTCCATAAAACCCATCGTTTTTGCTGCTGCTTGCGCCCCAAGGTTAGAGGTCATAATGACCACAGTTTGAGTAAAATCTGTTGTCCTACCTAAGGCATCCGTCAGGCGGCCATCATCCAAAAGCTGTAGCAGGAGGTCATGCACATTGGGGTGGGCTTTCTCAATCTCATCCAGCAGCAGAACACACGCCCTCTGATAACGCACTCGTTCGGTAAGGATGCCATTCGGATTGCTGGTATCGCCAATCAAACGAGAGACAGCACCAGCATCGCCAAATTCATTCAGGTCAATACGTACAAGACACTCTTGGCGCTGAAAGAGATACTCGGTGAGCAACTTTGCAGATTCTGTCTTACCCACGCCGGTAGGGCCGATCAGTAACATAGAGTTCAACGGCTTTCCTGGCGCTGCCAAGCGCGCCTTGATTTTTAACACGACCTCACATAAAGCGGCATGAGCGCCCTCTTGTCCGACCAGATATTTTTTAAAGAAGGCATCCACATCTTTGGCATTCAGAGGTATGTTTCTGTCAATAATCTCCCTTCTGAAATGAAAATTGGAATGATAGAGTTCATATACCGCTACTGGCTCAGCTACTTCTTTTTGATACTTTCTGGCTATCTGGGCAAGCGAGCTAATAGCTGACCCGGGCATACTTTGATCAGCGCGAAATTCCGGTTCCAGCTTAATTAGAGTCGTTAAGGTCTTTGCTTTGATTTGGCACTCATGCTCCATCTCCAAGCGTGCACGCTCTCTGATCACTACCTCACGCTGCTCTGCTTCATTGAGAGTTGGTATACGAATCACTTGAAAGAGGTCCGCAATAGTTCGATCCAACTCCTGTATTCGTTGCCACTGTTGTGGGGTCGCCTCTAGCAGGCAGGAGAGCTTTCGGCTCTCCAAATAGGGCCTTAGCAAGTGAGCAAGGGTAAGATTCGTCTGAGCACTTTTTCCCACATGAAAAAGCGCAACCGGATTATCAATATAGAGAATATCTGGTCGATCAATGGCTACCGTTCTTTTCAGTCTGTTCTGTAGATACTCCAGTATCACCTCCCAGCGTCGTTCCCACTGCCCCACAACACTCATCCCCGAGATAACACGCAAGGGATCAACCAACCACAGTTTAACCATTCGATGTGCAGACCGATTGGGGGTTTGGTCGATCATACCTTTAACCAGACTCTGCAGCAGATTGGTTTTGCCTGTTCCCGTCGGCGCAACCAATACAACAGGGGTTGGATATTTGCCATAGAGCGCTTGTTCTAGTCGATGTTGCAAGCTTTCTCGGAATAGTGCGGTTTGCAGGTTATCAGGATAGCGGTTATTCCAGTCCTCCCCAACCTTCTGCAACTCCTCAGCACCATTAAAGGTTGCCTGATCCGTTATAAAGCTAAAGGGTGAGCGATCCTCATATTCAAAGTGATAACGATTCCGCCTCACCCTAATTGTGGCAGGCAGAGTGACGAAAGTATCGTTGGGTTGTGAGTAGTAAACTTTGAAATCAAATGGCTCTTCAACACAACTTTGTCTCTTCTTTCTAATGAATTCTTGGATAGTCTCTTGAACAAAGAGCACCCATTCTCCACGCCTGGTTAGACTTTCAGGCTGCAATACAGTGAGATACTCTAGCTTTGGAAAACAGAGGTAATTCCGCTCCTTAACTCGGTATTTTGCAATAGCAAAAATGCCGTCAACATAGTAGAGACCACTCTTGAATGTTAATGACAGCAGCTCTAACTCAATCCCCTGAGACAATGCGTACCAAAGCAATTCATCCAAATTTTCTCTATCTAAATAGTGCTCTGAATACATCTTTACCAATGCAGATTTAAAAGCCTGCTCGGCATCCCGATAGCGGCGTCGCTCTACGAAGATACCCGGCATGAGTAGAGCCCGCAATTCATATCGATTGGCCCGCTGTTGTACCAATACTGCCGTTTCAAGATGAATAAGACTCACTTACTCTCTCCCGGTAGTAGAGCAGCGATAACTGATGCCTCACCTTGTTTACAGCGTAGCTGCCGATAACTATCCCATGAATAGTTAGCTGTTACAGCCCCACTTCTATCTAACATCTCAAGCTGTTGGTCCTGCATCTGCCGTAGACTTTTCTTTTGTTCATAAAACTTTTTTCTATAAATCGCTTCTTGAGGGTGATAGTCTCTAAGATCTCCTGCAAACAGCTCAATAAATAGCTTCACATTTTTCCCTCCCTCTACAACACTTGTGACAACACCCTCCTCTTTTTTTATGAATTGGATGATACAGGGCGATCTCATCAGAAACCCTATTGCATTAGGCGCCCCAAATTCCTGATGTATTTTTGAATATATTTGATATCGCTCATTAACATCGTCATGTTGAATGCTACAGACCTGATCACTTAACGGCGGCCTCTCCTCTCTCTTACGACGATAGAGATAAAGCTCCTGAACATCATCGCAAATCGATTTCAAAAACCGCAAATAGTGCTCGGCCCAGTCAGAAAGAAAGGGCTCGACACCATGAACCACCAATAAGCCTTGATTCATCTTCGGCTCCATATACGCCAGCAGCTCGGTGAAGAACTGCATTCTCTGAGTATTAAGATCCATCTCAGTTTGTTGCAGCATCTCTTCCTGTAGCATATCCACCCCAGAAAGAAGGGCGTCGATACTCAGCCTTTCGCCTTCCAATGCTTGTTTCAGCAAAGCAGTATGTTGTCGACCAAAAGCAGTGATGACTTCATAGAGCGCAACCATCTCAGGATTGCTCCAGAAGTGCTTCTCATTTTTTCGTTTCTTGCTCTCCAGGCGATCAAGTCGGCTGAGTAACCCAAGCCAGCGACTACTATCTTCGAGCTGCTGAAGGGATCTCCTTAGAGATGCAAAAGCGTCGGCAATCTGCTGAAGCATCTCACCGGCCCTGCTCCCCTCCTCTTTAGGTTTCATCTCTAAGGCAACGCCTGAGGATTCGACCGTTATAGTAATCACATGAGGTACATCTCGTTGCAATTCGGCCAGTCCGACACTCAATGGTTTCAGGATCTCTTTATTCAGCAATCGCTGAATAGCTCTGGCTCCATATTGACTTTTAAGCGGTTTTTCAGCCAGATAGCTACATACTGCATCATCATATTTCAGTACATGGCTTTGACCCAGCGAGTTCATATTTTGGACTAGGCTATCCATCTCTAAATGCAGAATAGCCTCCCGCTCCTCTTTTCCTAATGAGGAGAAAGAGACTATCCGGTCAATTCGATTATAGAGTTCTGGGCGGAAATGGCTCTTGACACTATTTTCAAAATGGCTGATCACATCACGCTCATCACTTCGCTCATTAGCAAACGTCATCTTGGCGCGAATAAAATCTGCTGCGCCAATATTGGAGGTCATGATAATGATAGCGCTACAAAAATTGGCAACCTCTCCCCGATCATCACTTAAACGACCCTCACCAAGAATTTGCAAAAGCAGGTCATTGAAACTCGGATCGGCCTTTTCGATTTCATCAAACAGCAAAACAGAGAACGGGGTCTGCCTTACTTTGCTAACCAAGCTTGCCTCTCCCGTCTGAATCAATCGAGAGACCGACCAGGGATCGCTATACTCACTCATATCAAAACGTAGCATCCGTTCACTGCTACCGAAAAGGTAACGGGCTAGCGTTTTCGTTAACTGGGTTTTTCCTGTGCCAGTGGGGCCGATAAAAAGAAACCCGGCAATCGGCTGTCCACTTTGATGCAGCCCAGCTTTTACCGCCAAAAGGGTCTCCTGAACAGCCTGCTTAGCACTGGATTGACCGACAATAGCATGATCAAAAAATGCTTTCAGTTCCTGCATTTTCAGTTGGGACTCACTATCCACCAAAAAAGTAGGTAAACCACTCTCTTGACAGTAGGCTGAAATAACATCCTGTTTCTTTAAACAACGACTCCCTTGCGCTTTTTCATGCTCCGCTAATATCAGCGATTCCATAAAGCGAATGGTTTTTCCAGGAAATCCTGAATAGGGGGAGTATCTTCGCTGTAGCGTTATCACCTCTTGTACCACGCCAGGCGCCAATGAGACCTTATGCTGTTGTGCAAGGTGATTGACAGCATGATGAATAATTTCATCTTGCTCTTTTGGTTTGCGATCCCCAAGTTTGATCTTTACAAAGAGGTCTGTATACCCTGGAGACTTGAGGTTAATTCGCTCAAGCTGTTCTTCTGTCGCTTCACAAACCAGTATGACTTCACCCCGTTGAAGCGGATCGCGCAGCGCCTCGGCAATACTAATACTATTGCCTGAATACTGCCCTACTTCAAACAGTTCATAGAGAGGGCCAACATTAATAACAGCTTCCTCCTGTTGCGCCTCCTTACACCAGAGACCGAGTTGATACATCCAGCCGCTGCTTTCGGTCAGTACTTGCAACATTTTTGCGGCACTGGTTTGCCAGGGCCGCGCATAATGGGGTAGACGATTTGCTCGAATATATTCACCAATCAAGGCACTCTTACCACTACCGGGTGGTCCTACAATCAGCACACTCTGCCTGAACTCACCCTGTAGATATTTATTTAGCTCCTCGACCTGCTTCTCTACTCCAAAAGCCGGTAGCGCAGGGGTATTCATACGCCGACTGGTTTTTGGAATCAAAGGCTCACCTCGATCGGCTTTGAATGACTCAAGCTCATTGGGAGTATAAAATAGGGTTTCAATCTCAATCTGCTTAATCACCACCTTCTCATACCACTGAAGGGTAATGAGATCAGAAAGGCTCCGGGTGAGCCCCTGCTTAAACAGATAGAGCAGCGCTGCCTCTTTAAGCTGTTCAACCAGCTGCTCTAACGAGGAACCCGACCCTCCAATACCGATAACCGGTACCAAACCGAGAAAAGCGGTTTCCATTTTCCAATAGACAAAATCAAAATCAATTATCTGAGGCGGAAACTGGTCCCCCTTAGGGTCGGCGATTACCTTGATCCAAAAAGTATCGATTTGGTAGTCGTGAGACTGTAATATCTGTACAAACTCAAGATAACGCCCCTCCTGCAGTAGCTGCGTCTGCACAGCTTTCCTAAAATGATTTGCCGTATCCTTCGCCGACATTCCTACCTGAAAAGTATCTGTAAAACCCAACGGCATGGTTACCCTATGGCCGGATAGGGATGAAAGTTCTACAACGGGTAAGGTGAAATTAATTGATCGACTCATAGCATTCTCAGCGTGGAGTTAGTTCTGGGTAATGCTAAGGTGTAGTGGTTCAAACCCGACCCAATAGTTACCGGCTTTGATCTGGTCTTTGCCAGGTTAAATACTTTATCCATAACGTCCATCCTATAATGTTTATTATTCTAGTGTGGTGCTTCATACAAATTGACGATGATAGCGTGACGCTAAGCGGTCATCCGCGTTGTTGCGCGCCTTGGAAAGGGAGAAGCCATTCCCTGCGCATTGCGCCTTGTCTCCTGGCCTGAGCAGGCTTCTATCATCGTCAATTTGTATGAAGCACCACACTAGATTCCTCATCAGTTGACCACTCCATTCTAATAGCAAGTTATTTAGTTAAGATAGAAATCTTCAAATCAAACAAGATAGGTTGAATGAAGATCACTAAGCAGGCTTGTGTGGGTTCTTCTCGAAACACCTCAGTGCCTCGCTCGACATCTTTAAAACTCAAGTTTGGAGTTTGCTATTATCTTATTCATACGCTCCTACGTGGGACTGCATATAGCACTGAATGAGGACAGCAAGGAATAGAATTCCACGGAGGCCCCCATAAAAAGATCAGTTGGATAACCGGTGAGGCTCTTCATTGTCACTCCCTGGCTGGGAGACTCGATGAGTAGAGCATCTGATCGTGCAAATAGTGAACGCTATCCCCCAGAATCACCGACCTGTCACCCAAAACACCCGCTGAGTAACTGGCATCACTGTTTTGCTCTACCACAAATGTGTCTACCAGTTCTACGCTAGGTGTACCGTTCAGATGCACATCAAAGGTATATAGACCAGTATGGGTCCAGCCCCATGAATGATAGGGTTCATAATATCCACTACTGGGTGGTACGTTATATAAGTCTAACGGAATAGAGAAACGCATTGGCAGCTGATCCGTTTGGGAAAGAGATGCAAAGGCGTGGTGCTCGGTCAGAATATTGGAGGTAGTACCTCTCCCTCCGAGTACAATGGAGTTTACTTCCGTAGGGGTTGTGGGGTCCGTGACATCGAATAGGGAGACCTTTACGCCTTGGTACCAGGCAAAGCCAAGCCCCTCTCTATCAGTTGAGTTCTCATCATCAATAGCCTCTTTACCAATCCCAAGGAGGTAGTTCTCTCCCACAGGATGGAGATAGTCCGAGTAACCCGAAACCTCTAATTCACCTAAAGAGACGGGGTTCTCTGGATCGGAAAGGTCCAATACATAGAGGGGATCAACCTTTTTAAAGGTTACCAGGTAACCTCTGTCACCTAGAAAACGGCTGGCATAGAGCGCCTCTCCTGGGCGTCCCAAGTTATCGAGCCGACCGGCTACTTCAAGTCGACCGCCATTCTCTGCCTCACGCAATAGGGTGACACTGGTTGAGCTGCTCTCTGAGCCCAGGTAACCAATCGATGTTGCGATACGGAGTACACCCTCATGCTCTCCCATGCGGAAGGATTTATAGTCATCATTAAAACCCAGATGTCCCACCACCTGAACGGATCCCCGATAATCGGCTGCTTGCCCACCCGCACTATCGCTGGTCAGTGCCAGTTTGTGGATCTCAGTTTGAAGAGAGCTACCACCTTCTGGTAGAAGAGCATAATCAGCAGATGCTGCTGCCAAATAGATGGCCTTTTGAGAGGCGTAGAGTACTTCTGACGCTCCTAAAAAACTGGTAGTGCGAAAGTTATCAGGTTCCGTCAATGAGATGGCAATGATGCTAATGATAGTAGGGTCTGGATTAATGGCGGTAGCGCTTGGAGCAAGATAGCAATGTTGTACATCGATGAGAGGGCGTGCCGCTTCGCTGGTGATTGCGCTTGGCAGCAGTTGGCTCAATGATGCATTCTCTAATAGGGTCCGATTGGCTTCAAGCATCTCTGGATCGTAGGCATATTGATCGAGACCTTCCAGGGTTGGGGTGTAACGGGTAACCAAGTAGAGCGTATCATCAATCACTCGACTTGAGATCATTGTTCCATCGAAGCTTAAGGTACGCTCATGAGTGGGAGCAGCTGCTGAATCCAGCCTAAATAGATTGACTTCACTTTTACCATCAGACCAATATCTTGGGTCCTCCCAAATCGGTATCATAGGCCCCATGATGCCAAAGTTAATGTAGTCACTGTTTGCAACTCTCCCTGTCGTCACAATCAGATCGGAAAGTCCTTCGCCGCGATCCTTGAGCAGATAAATGCCAGTGGCGTGGGTCTCTCCCGGTATCTCGATTTCATTCAATAGCTGATTTGTAGGAGGTGATTCCACAATGCTGTATGTGGAGAGACAGCTATTCGATGGGTTACTACTGCAACTACCCGAAGTATAAAGATACTGGCCATCGGTTTTAATTAAATCCGCTTCATCGACTCCCTGCTCCTGAAGATTGGTTTGAGAGACAAGGGGGGAAGTAGAAAGCCCGGCACTCACACCGACACTAAGTTCAATATCGCCAGGAAGATGCGTGTTTAGACTCGATGCATAGGTCTCAACCATCGCCTCTACCAAATAGTTTTCCAGCATGGCGTCATTACGGAATTGATGCAGGCTGGGATTGGTGGTATCGAATACAAGGAATGTCAATGGTTGCTGGTTATAGACTATGGTGCCGTCTTCTGCCTCATAACCACCATAGACAGCATACTCACCCGGAGGCAAAGGTGCACCATCATGGACATCAAGAATCTCGGTTGCAGAGAGCGTCTTATGTTTGAATGGGACCAACTCATTAACCTGGCCACTCCAGCTTAGCCAGTTCCCCTGGTTATCGCGCATATACCATTTATCTTGAAGGAACGCAGCCAAGTAGAGATTCCGCTCAGCCCCAACTGAGGCATTATCCACATGGATGGTCAGATTCAGCAAAACCGAATCTCCTGTTTCAAACAGGGAGGAGTATTCGCTGGTATCGGCGCTACTGATAGCCCATGACATGGTGGCACCTGCTGCTGTGCCTGCGGAAGTAACAGATCCCTGATTGGAGTGAATCGCGAGGGTACTCAATGAGCTAATTGTGAGTGAAAGCCCAAGCAAAAGCAGAGTTACCGTTTTTTGAATAGACATGACCGATCCTTCGAAATTCATTTAGCATCGTATAATAACGGCTCCTGACACTGCTTTCTAGCTCGACATTAAGCCTAATGTTAGGGAAACCACCTATCATCCCCGCCAATCGAGCTGGCATGAGGCTTCGGCAAAGACCTTGTGAATAGATGCTAGCGATGCCGGATCAATGGGCTCACCATCTCCATAGCGGGTATCCCGAGGCAAATCCCTTTGCCAAAAATATCGAGCAGATCTCTAGTGTGGTGCTTCATACAAATTGACGATGATAGAAGCCTGCTCAGGCCAGGAGACAAGGCGCAATGCGCAGGGAATGGCTCGCCCTTTTCAAGCATTGCAACGCAGTATCCTGGC
>JARRQF010000080.1:0-12499 GCA_037382065.1 Candidatus Thiodiazotropha sp.
AGGAATGATTAACAAATTCTTTCAGCGTTAATGAATTTTCCTAATGAGTTAAGATAAATCGCCTCTTCGGTCGAGTTTATAGGTTACCGCTAAGTCATTTCTACCCACTCAATTCAGATCGTCCCCTCTCCCTCCGGGAGAGGGACAGGGTGAGGGGACTTCAATGAGTACAAAATAAATCTATTCCAATACACACTGGTTTCGTGATGGATTTCATGGCACTGAAAATACACCACTCGATACCCTATTACTTCGAATCGGACGCTTCTTTTTGCCTTAATCAGCCTGCTCTCCTCCATCATCAATCTCAACGCAAATAAAATCAATAAGGCATGGCTCTGTCCCACCATTAAAGGATGAAATGTAGGATGTGGTGAGGTACGAACCGCATCCTACGCAATCACGAATTTTATAGCGTATTCAAAAAGAGTTATCTATCGGTTTAAAAACACCATGGAATATCTTACTCAAATATTGGCACATAATCGAAAATCATGGTGCGGTTTGTACCTCACCACACCCTACGACTTTTGCGAATATTTTCGGCATACTTTTACAACACCCTCCGGAGGGAGGGGGAACGTTCTTTTTTTACTTGTCCATTGCCTGAAACCATTTCCCTTTCAACAGTCGTGCCATTCACGCTGTAGCCTAGCGAACCCAGAAAGTAACGGTATCCAGATAACAACTTAGGCCAATCAATATATGACAGAGTAAATCCTTCTAGAAACACGGCAATTTTATTGTTTGCTTCTGAATACAAATACTTAACCATACGCAAGGCCAACTCGCTTTGTAATTCAATAGGTTATGCGTGATATTTTACTGAATTTAAAATCTGAAACTTGAGTTATTAGTTAGAAGCAAAAACGGGGAACTTCAGCTATTTATTGGGGTATCATTTATTATTTTAACAAGTGAATATTTCACACATTCCTAGCGTTTTATTAAATAACCTCCCTGACCTTGTATTTGAAATCATAAAGTCATACCTGAGTGACTCGTTAGCATACATGACATCATTCATTCAGGTATTCATATGTGACTAATATCGAGCTGAGTTTATCTAATAGCATGACTAATATGTCATGAAAATTCTTTGATAAATCACACTTAATCACTATTCGTATTGATCTATATTATTTTGGAGAAATGGATGACAATCACAAGAATATTATTACTAGCCACTACCATTGTGGCGTCAATTAACATTGCAAACGGCGATGACTTCAGAGCTGATATGAAACAGAAAGACATGAACCACTCTGGACTTAACAAATCCTCTAGATCAATTGGAGGAAGCTTCGCCAATTCCGCTGACAATGGTCTAAAAGACGAATATTGTAGTAATGACCCTAACGATTCACATCCGCCTTGCGATGAAGGATTTGAAAATGATTGTAAAAAAGATGGCGGTCATATGTCCGGAGCGCAAGGCTGGGGAGGGAAAACATGCTTCAAATCTCTATAACATGCTAATATCACTATCAAAAGGGATTAACGTAGCTAACAAAGATAACAATCCCCGTTAACGCTTGCTGTTTCCTCGTTCCCACACAGGAACGAGGGATGCGTTTGTTAAGTTTGTTTAAAAATCATAGGTTACAACTCCTTTAACCTCTAGTGGCGCCCACCTTTGCACTGTTATATTTAAACTAAAGTTCCATTTATCGTCAATTTTCGTTGTCGAAATTTGATAATGAACTTCCTCACCATTAACCTTTACGGGCCGGCTTTTCTTAATGGTTAACATCATCATGATTTAGTCATTGGGAATTCCGGATATAGCCAAATAAATAACTTTTCTATGAAAGCACTAAAAGAGACCATCCCCGATGCCTTTTGATTCAATCAAACGAAGCTGACCGTCTGAAGACACCCATCCAAAGCTTGCATCAAAACGAACTATCTGGCAGCCTAATCAAGAACATCAATAAAACTCATCAGATATCAAGGAGCGGTATCATGCCTAAGCCACGGAAAACGCCTATCTCTCTTGACGCTACACCCTACTATCACTGCGTCTCACGATGCGTCAGGCATGCCTTTCTATGTGGTAAAGATAAATTTACCGGTAAAAGCTTTGAACATAGACGTGAATGGATTCAAAAGAGACTGATTGAGCTTGCTGACATCTTCGCTATCGATCTGGTTGGCTATGCCGTCATGTCAAATCACGTCCACACACTATTATATATCGATAAGAAAACAGCTGAGAGTTGGAAACCACAAGAAGTGGTTAAACGTTGGCATCAGTTATTTAACGGTTCATTGCTCTCTCATCGATTTATTGATGAAGAGCCGTTATCACCTGCTGAATACGAAGCTGTGAATAAACTTATTACACGTTGGCGTGCTCAACTGATGGATATCAGTTGGTTTATGCGCTGCCTCAATGAACCCATTGCACGGGAGGCTAACAAGGAAGATGGTTGTACCGGTCGTTTCTGGGAGGGCCGATACAAATCCCAGGCGTTATTAGACGAGAAGGCTATAATGACCTGTCTTGCCTATATTGACCTAAATCCCATCTGGGTAGGTGTTGCAGAGAGACCTCAAAAGTCGGAATTCACTTCAGAGCGGCTGAATTAAAACGCAGTATCACCCTGAATGAGGAAGGCCATACCAGGCAGCCCGCTCATCTGCACCCCTTTGCTGGAAACCTTCGTAATGAAATGCCCAAAGGTCTACCATTTCACTTGACCGATTACATTGAGCTACTTGATTGGGCCGGTAGAGCGATCTTAGAAGATAAGCGAGGTTTCATTTCTAGTGAGCAACCTCCAATGCTAGAGCGATTGCTGAGGGATGATTGGGTCTTTCAACTGACAATTCATGCTTAAAATTATTATTTCTTCCTAATTTCTCTACTTTTACAACAAAAAAATGGATCGCGTCATCAACAGGATAGAGTATTGCCATCTTAACAATGTTTATTTTATGTTTTTATGTATTGGCTATTTTAAGTGGGTGTCGGTGTCTGGATTATTGATTATTTTGATGTTTGGTTAAGAAGTTTAGCAAGCTCAGCGGTTATTGGATCCCCCTCACCCCGGCCCTCTTCCTCCGGAGGGTGTCGCAAAAGTCGTAGAGGTGGGTTTCTGTCCCACCAGCAAGGGATGAAACGTAGGATGTGGTGAGGCACGAACCGCATCAATAACGTAGTGCTGTGGTTCATAAGCATTAATGAAGTAGTTCGCACAGGTTGATTTCATCTGTTATTACATCTAGATTTCTTATTAATAGCTCCAGCGGCTATACTTGGCTGATCCAGTTTTCGCTGAAGATTACCAAAGTCGAGTAATAACAAATAAAACACGATGCTGTTCATCGTACAAAGAAAAGCAATCACATCACAAGGTCACTTGGAGATAATACGATTATGATGCTGTCTATCCAATATTATAGGCAATTGTTTTTACTAGCTCTTCTTTGTAGTCTTATCGCTTGTAATAACGACTCATCCACAACTGATCCTCAGGTTACGAGCAGTTTGCAAACGCAATATTTTAACGCTGTTGAAGATGCCCGCACTGTCGAAGCGTACGAAATTTCATACGACCTCACGCCAATTACCGAAGACAACCCCAATCTTATTTGGGAAAACGGTGTGGTCGGTTCCCGGCTACTAGTAGTGACATGGCTTGACGATGCGGGACAATACTATAAATGCAGCAACCCTGGCGGCTGTAGCGGGAACACCTCGTGCATCGAAGGGGGTGAATGCCCAAATTATAAGTGGGACTCCTGGGTAACGGTGGTACCAGAGATGAAAACCTTTTTCAGCATGACTCAGCCAGATCCATTACGCATTGCCCAACTGCTTGGTCTACCGCCCGAGGTGGCTAGCGTGGATGGTTCGGGTGGGTATAAGTACATGCTGGAGATGTGGGTCTCACCGCAGGATCTATTCCGTCCCTGTCCCGACACCGAAATATCGGATTCTGTCTGTGAAACCGAACTTCCGATTAATTCACCAATGATACCCGATAAAATTATGGCAACAAGCGGTCCCGACTATGGGGCATTCATGGCCTATCCTGACTGGTTTAACAATCAAACCCACTACACCTACACCCTTGATTCTGACCCGTACCCCTGGACCCGGCTCGGCTATACCTACGACTGGGGGAGTCTCAATCATGTTGGGTTGAGTGAATTTGTCCTCCATGGTAGAAAAGAGGATGATTCGGGCATTTCGGTGGGAATCAAGTCAGTCAAAACGACGACGGAGTATTTTGAGGAGTAGCTACTTTTACAGCTTCAATATCACTCTCAAAAAGCGATGGGCAAGCGTGAAAAGTGCGCTTGTGGTGGTGCAGGGCAAGGGTCGCTCCTGCACATAGCCCCCTATCCCAAGGAGTTGCAATCGATATAATATCCAGGCGAAAGTCCGCAAGCAATAATTACCAACTCAAGTTTCGGAGTTCACCATAAAACCCGAAATCCACAGTTAATATGAATGATTAACAAATTCTTATAGCGTTAATAAATTTTCCCAATAAATTAAGATACATAGCCATTTCAGTCGAATCCGTAGGTTATTGCTAAGTCATATCTACCCATTCAATTCAGATCGTTTCCTCTCCCTCCGGGAGAAGGACAGGATGAGGGAACTTCAATGAATTCATAATGTGCGGTATGAGCATATTATGTAGGATGTGGTGAGGTACGAACCGCATCATTGATGTTCGCATGGTGCTGATTGTAAAGTAATCTTACTTTGGCTCAGGTAATATTGGTGGAGTAGAATCCATATAGGTTAAATAGTCACTCCAAATAGTATGTGTACGATCTTTTGTCAGTTTTAGCATGCAACCACTAAACATAACACCGCGAATCGTCCCTCCAGACCACACCTCATAAATTGCAGCGCAGTAAGACTTTCGATAATTTATCCAAGCCTCTTGTGACTTTCGAAGTGTCTCCACAATATTTTTCTCTGTTGCGTACTTTTCTTCCGCTTTTAAAACATACTTCTCCAATTGTGATTCAGCATTTTCCACTTCTCTTCCAGCACATACATTCATGGCAATGGTAGTTGTAGGATTATCACAGTCCACATCATCAGCTTGAACTGAAAGCGAGAGAACTATAATTAGTGTATAAATGTAAAATTTCATTAGATTCTACGCGAGAAACCCCGTTCTTCAGATCGGAGAGGGATAGCGTCCGCCATCAGGCGGCCTGTCTCGCTGCCTCCTTTTTTATTCAATGCTATCGCTGTTGTGGGAAAGTTGTGTATCCTTGGCGGTTTTTCTGGCTAACAAGCCCGACCGGTTGAAACCGGCACGGACAGACATACCAAGTTTAATCGTTCACGTCCCACACAATGCAACACCTATTGATTGCTTTGTCAACTACCTAAACTTCGTTGTAACCTTTCATACCCGCTCGAAGATATTTCTTCGAACTTTAAATCTAATTCAGGAAAGATATCCCAGCGCTCTTTTTTTAAGATCTTCGCAGCTTTATCAACGACATCTAGTTCTAGAGAATCAACACGCTGACCCTTCCATAACTTATCTGATAATGCGATTATCAATTCTTCGAAGGAGCACTCCATAGTTTCCCAGCGTGCGTGTGTCATGCAAACCCTTGCCAGTTTTTCTGAAACACCATTATGAATAAGTATTTTCTCACCTTCAGGTTCGTGCTCTGAACCTGGACCCGTCAATTCATTGATATGTACGATTTTTCCTACATCGTGAATCACCACACCAGTTCGAATAAACTCGTTGTCCAATTCAATGCCAAGGTCTCTTAGCGCATCGATTAGTAGATCAGCCACTTCGCCAACAAGCGCAACGTGATTCTTTATATGCTCTGGTGTACCAAGCTTTTCTAGCAATTCAAAGGCTTCTTTTCTTGAATTAGGCACTTACTATTCCTTAGTAGTTAACACCAATCTCACTGGGAAATAAAAGAATTTAGAGATTATCATTTTGCAATATATGCACTGACCACAATCTGTGTAAGTTTTTGTTTTATTGTCATTTTATGTTTTATTGCTCTAAATAGCTGCTGATTTCAAACATGGTTTAGTCATAACGATCAAGTTTAGCCGAGAGTATCCTTACTGCAGTGACTAACTGACTAGAGCACCTGATTATGTATAATCATCTATATTAATTATCAAATTCTGATACCCTAACAGAATACTATATTACAACTAGTAATATTGGTACTATTCTAATTTTATTACTCATGGTTATTATGTTTAATGGCCATCATGCACCGTAATGCTATTAGGGATATTATAACTAAACTCAGCTTTCCAGGGAATTATAAGATTCTGATCTGGTAACTGATTAAGAGAAATCTTAGCATATTTAAACCATGAAAGTTTGCTTGAAATTGCATGAAGTAACGGATTCCTAGATTTATCAGTTGGGCTGCCTTGAATACATATAGATTCAATGCATTGCCAAGGAATCTGCAGACACGGATGCCCAATCCGAAACATAAAAAATACTTTCAATATTATTCCTGATTGTGACACAGCAACCTTAAGCGTATTATTGTGAGAAATATTACCGATACGTCCGCTTCCCATGTGAAGTTTTTTTATAGAGTCAGGAAGTCGACCTGTGAATCTATAGTGCTTTGCTAGCTTTGCCCAGCCACTCATTATGCTCAGTTGAAAACTAATAGCAACCCAAACGACGACGAAAACCACACCAAAGAGCCATGATGAAAGAAAACTCTCAAGACCTTTTTGAAATGTAAAAAAGTAGGCTGCTATAGTGAGCGGCAATGGATCCACTAGGCCTCCATAAAAGCTCGCCGCAATGAAAGCAAAAAATGCCAAAGCCCATATAAAACTTATAACTTTGATAGCTGTTTTCATATTCTAATCCGTTTCTTATTCCTTGTGATACATACCGCCGCGCAAAACTGTAATTTATTAGCGATAGTCCAGACAGCCACTCCAAATAGTCCATACATGAAAACATAAATAAAACATAATTAAAATACCGATACCCTACCCTGCTGATGTCACAACCCATTTTTTTATTATAAAAGTCAAAAAATTAGGCAAAAATAGTGATTTTAAGCATGAATTCGTAGCCGAAAGACACAATCATCCGTCAGCTATCGCTGATTACTATGATTGAATGGCGTGTTACTTAATGCTAGATAGAGCCGAGCCATTAGGAGGATTATTCATATAAAACAATAGCATATTATCATTATAATATCATTCACCTAAGAGATGAAGCGTAGGATGTGGTGAGGTACGAACCACATCCTACGACTTTTGCAAATATTCGCGGCATGCTTTTACAACACCATCCTCCAGGAGAGGGGACGTTCTTTTTTAGCTTTTCCATTATCTGAAACTATTTCCCTCTATCTACTGGTACTTGTACGATGTTTCCAGTCGAATTCAGGAATGTTAATTCTTTGATTAGTAGTACCGTCCCAATCTAAGGTGAATTCAGCTTTTTCTAACTCTTGCTGTATGGTTTGAGCTACTTTTATTTTTTCAGGAACGTCTCCATTAACGTGATCATAGGCGAGCATCAGCCCACCACCAGAAATAACCCGCTCCAAATCTTGTCCATGATAGAAGCAATAACCGAAGAATTTACCTTTAGGATATACACTCAATGCTTCATTAGAATCCTCATGCCCGTCTGACATTGTATAACCTGCATTATGTAAGCAAAGAATGCCGTTATTCTTAAGACTTTTAAAAACACTATCTAAACGATCAAAATCCGTGATTCGAGGCCACGATTTTTCAGCTTGTGCTTTTTTATTGAATTCAATACTTACAAATTCACGAAGCAAACCTTCATCAGCACCCTCCTCAAGTAATTCAGAAATTACCTCATAAATTTTATCTGGTGATTCAAATCCACCCCAGACATGAACTTTGATTACCTCTAGAATATATTTATTCACTTCATTCATTATTTTTCCTCAAATAGAACAAGTTCGTTCGACGAAAACCACATCGCGGCATTTAGTCGGATGGAACCCCATGGCTATATTTCTATTTGTTTGAGTTGCATACTTGAACCATCCGGATTTATATATATAATCTGATACTTTCCAGGCACTAAACCTTTAAGCTCGATTTCAGGCTTCGGGATTTCGTTGCCACTACCAGCCAAACAAGTCACTACAGTAATTCGTATTTCAGACCCGTACCGACTCGCCTTGACCTTTTTGAATGTAATACCTGAGTTCTCAAGCCACTTACCACCACTAAAAGAAATGGGTATTCGCGTAAATTGACCTTCTGTTACGGAGGCTTGAAACTTTATTTCCCCAACGTACTCAAGTGAGACTTCCTCACTTGTGAATAGGCCAATGAAAAATCCGCAGCCATTAGCCGATGTGAGCGGTAATAACATTAACGGTACTAACAATAATTTACTAAGTATTCTGTGTCTCATTAGAAATGATATCCATAAGCTAATTGTCCGTCGCGAAGCAGAGCTACCCTATCAGCAACCTATTAGAATTCATTGCTCAATTAAAATAGAGAAGCATTGCCTCTTTTTTTGATGCAGCTACTTCAAAAAAATATTTCACTTTTTCGAAGTTTCCGCAGATGTATTCTTTATCTTCTTCTCCCCCCTCAAATCCCGGGTATATTTTCGCACTTTTCAGGGCATCGGCATTGAATCGTAACCACAGTTGCTCGGACGAAAAAAACTGGATAGCTTTATATGTTTCGATCACTTGCGAAGACCGCAGATACCTAACTGGACCGTAGCCAACATCTTCTTCACTAACAGGAACTCCGCCCAAGACCACATTTACCAAAGGTTCGTTACCACCCCATACAGTTTCGTTTAAAAGATAGTGAATTGCATGCCATGCCTTATCAACATCTAGTTGTTTATCCATATCAGCTTGGCCCTCGTCACTATAGAGAAACTCAGCGATTGTTTCAGGATTTGCAAGCAAGGCATTGAGCTCACCTTCGGTAAGCCGACGATAATTTCCAATCATTGACATAAAGACATTCTTTATTAACCTCTAACACCAAGCTCACCTACACATATTGTGGAGAGCATTTTTATGTAAAAAACGAGCATAGTAATATACATCCTAGCGCAGCTTATTTTTATCTTCGTAGCACCAATATTGACTACTCTATTAAGTAATCACGAAATACATCGGCATAAATATAAATAGAGATATAGAAGCCTATAAATACCAACGGATACGCCCCCCTTACCCAAATACGATCCATCCGAGTAAATGCTTTTCTCCAGTACCTTATTATTAATACTGGAACCCAAAATGCGAACTGGGAAGCAATAAATACCTCCCTGATTGGCTTATAACCACTACCGATGCACATAGGATGTGGTGCTAGGAGTAATATTATATTCAATATCCAATGCTGTGCGCCTATACCTATGGTGCCAAATCCATATTGCTTTAATTTTAGCAACTTATACACCACATAGGGATACCCAAAAATCACCAACAGCATAAAAACTAAATCCACGATTACCATATACACACTACTTTTTTAATTTCAGAGGGTATTTTACTAGCTCAAGTTTCAAAGTTCACTATGAAACCTGAAATTTACAGTTAATATGAATGATTAATAAATTCCTGTAGGGTTAATGAATTCGCCCAATGAGTTAAGATAAATCGCCTATTTAGTCGAATTCGTGGGTTATCGCTAAGTCATATTTATCCATTCTATTCAGATCGTCTCCTCTCTCTCCTGAGGGGGACAGGATCAGGGCAATCGCACTACATTGATCTATGGGACTCGTCGAGATACCCACTCAATCTTAGAAAGCGGCAGGCATTCGCATGACACATTTCATGATAGTGATGTAAGCTGCGCTTACGCTATTTTATATCCCCCTCACCCTGGCCCTCTCCCGCAAGGGGAGAGGGGATACGGGATTCGAATCCTGGAGTGAAAAGCCACTGGGTGCCACACAGTAAGCTGATGTTTACGATGCAATCGAAAAGTATCCCCCCCTTCGAGGGTACCGCAAAAGTCGTAGGGGGGGCTCTGTCCCTCCATTAAAGGATGAAATGTAGGATGTGGTAAGGTACGAACCGCATCATTGATGTTCGTGAGCCACCGCACTATTGATGCGGTTCGCACCGCTCACCGCATCCTACGCAATTACGAATTTTATCGCGACTTCAAAAAGAGTTACCTATCGGTTTAAAAACACCATGGAATATCTCACTCAAATATTGGCACATGATCGAAAATCATGATGCGGTTCGTACCTCACCACATCCTACGACTTTTGCAAATATTCGCGGCATGCTTTTACAACACCCTCCCCCGGGGAGAAGGAGAGGATGAGGGGATAGAAAACCAATCAGACATACGGAATATCTTTCCCAACCGCCAACTACCCATCCATGCTGAATAGGAAGACAATACTGCCATTACCGCCGTAGACAATCTCGCGCACATATGGCACATGACCGAAAACTATGATGCGTTTCGCGCCTCACCACATCCTATGACTTTTATAACACCCTCAGGAGGGAGAGAGGACGTTCTTTTTTACTTGTCCATTGCCTGAAACTAATTCCCTCTCAACAGTCGTGCCATTCACGCTGTAGCCTAGCGAACCCAGAGGGTAACGGTGTCCAGCTAATAACTTAGGCCAATCAATATATGACAAAGTGAGTTCTTCTGGAAACATGGCTGTTTTATTGCTTGCTTTTGAATACAAACATTCTACCATGCGCAAAGCACACTTGCTTTGTCATTCAAACTATTATGCGTGATGTTTTTCTGAATTTTTACTCCTAAACTTGAGTTATTATTTCCCGTGAATCGTAGTAAGTAGAGGCACTAGGCATGTTATTTTTTATATAACCAAACATACCTATCATGCCGATTTACTGATAAGTACTCTCACTATATTAACTCTCTTTAACGAATCTTATTGATTGCTCAATATTCTAAATATATTATTTCCTACTGACGATTAACAATTTAGTTAAACGTAACCGTCACTTACGGTAAAAGTGTAATGAGTGACACGAGTAATTATTGATTATATTTTGCCGTACTGCTTGATTAGATTAGTTATATAATCTTCACCTCGGTTTTTATGAAACCTAAAGCGAACTCTTGATAAAAAACCCGTGATAAACACTACATAAAGCCACTCACCTTTATGCTCAATCCACCAGCCATCAACATTTTTCCACTTTACCTTTTTCGGATTACCAGAACGTTCTTCCAGTGCTTTTTCTGTAAATATATATTTTGCTGGAATCCAGAGTTTGAGAACACCTATTAAAAAAACATTGGCGGTAACAATAATGGCATCGTCCACAAAATACTGGGAAATACTTGTCCCCACTCTTTAAAAAGAAGATACGTAAAGTAAACAGGTATAAATGACCACATACCACCGCGAACTAAAGGAAAGAATAAGCTCATAATCTCCGCTCTATTTGCTAATTCCTCTTCCTTAAGAGGCTCAAGAGTGGTAATTTTCATTTTCAAAAATAGTCTCCGTAGGAATAGTGGTTACCCAGCCGCTTAACTTTCCTGACACTATGAAACGATTTCAGTCAACCAGCGCAGTCCCGTCTCCACCGTGTTTTGTGCCTTTCGCATTGCAATCCACTTAATATTCGTAAACCACGGTACTCTGTTATTGATGCGGTTCCTACCTCACCGCATCCTACATAATATAAGCTTACTATACGTTATGAGTTGCCCATAGTTATACGCTTTACTCATAGTATGGCGGCTCAATATTCTTAATAAATAAATTAACGATATCATTTGATGACGTAAGGATGGTTCTTGTAGAAATGCCATTTACAATAAGCCATTCTGCTACAAAACTGCCAGCCGCATCAGAAAATATGCCGCGTAGTGCACAACTTTTTTCATCATAACAGTGTGCGCCTAGATATTTAATCTTATCCTTAATCGCTAGCGGCCTGTTTCCCCAAGCATTATACATACCCGATGTATTAAGCTTGTATGTTCTTCCATGTATTGATAGTGATAAGCTCTTCAAATAGGTTCTTGGTATAGAAAATTCTATTCCGAATGGAAATACGCCATCGATTGTGCATGGTATAATCGAACCTTCACAGTTGATTATTTTATGTTCTATTGGATTAAATTCTGCTTCTTCAAGATTTACCACTATTCCATTGCCTAGATCGTATTGCTTTTCTTCTCCTGCGCAAATAGGATTCCAAGAAAACAATGCCAGCATTAGTAGCATAGAAAGTTTATTTATGCGTATAACACCTTTGTCAGTTGCTTTTTGGTTGTAGTGAAGTTTTAGGGTAAAGTGGCGAAGCCATCCAAAACGAAACATAGACCAAAACGTTAACTGGACAAACTTGTTATGTAATTGACTATTCAATGCCATTATCAGAGTGTTCCTCACACCTAGTGTGGTGCTTCATACAAATTGACGATTATAGCGTGACGCTAAGCGGTTAGCCGCTAGGCGCGTGCCGCCGGGAATGGCTTCTCCCTTTCCAAGGCGCGCAACAACGCGGATGA
>JARRQF010000081.1:0-14656 GCA_037382065.1 Candidatus Thiodiazotropha sp.
GTCGTTGCGTCTTGCCCTGCACCACCACAAGCGCACTCTTCACGCTGTCCAACTGATCTTTTTAGGTTGAAAAGGGCGAGCCATTCCCTGCGCATTGCGCCTTGTCTCCTGGCCTGAGCTGGCTTCTATCATCGTCAATTTGTATGAAGTACCACACTAGCATATAATGTCCAATCACTTAACCGTCATGGGGGCGACGTAGGCTTCGACGGGGGTTACAAAACCTGGAGTGCATGCCGAGGGGCAGAGGACCTCGTAAAACCAACTGCAAACTTTTAGTTGCCAACGACGACAACTACGCACTCGCTGCTTAATACCCAGTAGGGTGCCGTCTGACTGGAGCCGTGCCTGTGCGTCCAGCTTTTCAGGCGTCATATCTCATAGGATCGCGTTGAAGCTCGTCCGGGTCGGAAACGCTAAAACTTAAACCGGAATCGCTTGTTGCACACCCTGTCCGTCGGGTGGCAGCCGGCTAAAAATAATAGGCAGGACTAAGCATGTAGATCTTTTGGCAGAGGACTCGCGGACGGCGGTTCGAATCCGCCCGCCTCCACCAACCTCGAAACAAACCGATCCTATTATCTGACACACAGGATCAGTTTTTATCTTTCAGCAAATTAGCCACAGTATATAGAGCGGTCAACTGGGTTTTTTAGGAGGATTATTGGGCGTTCTTCCCATTCAGATGTAGGCATGACCACACAGAATATGGAAAAGGGGTAACTCAAGCTTGCTGAGGTTTGGGGCAGGGATAATCAAGAAGGATATTACAATATCTCACTTATCATTGTAGTACTTATTAAACAATAACTTAGCTGCATCTCGATTAAAGTCAGTGATCCTTCTGCCTCCCTTTCTCGGCTGAGACGACCCCTCGTGAGCACCAGCCACAACAACAGGCTTTAGCCTCGCTTTTACATCAGACGGATCCTGACCAGGAATGCGGCGAGCCTCCGCCTTATCTTCTAAAACACGGATCACTAACTTACTATCCAGAAGCGTCACCTGATCAGCAAAGCCATACACCAGCACAGCATCACAGAGCGTATTGATCACTCGGGGAATACCTTGGCTTGCCCGATAAATGAGCGTCGATGCCCCTCTCGTGAAAAGGGGTTTACTCCTTCCCGCCATTCTGGTCCGGTGAAAAATATAGGCCCGGGTCTCTTCCTCACTCAGTGCAGAAAGATGATAATCAACCGATACACGCTGCTGGAACTGCAATAGATCTTCATGCCTGAGAAACTCCCGCAGTTGCGGCTGCCCTACTAGAATGATCTGCAACACTTGATGTTTATCAGCATTGATATTTGATAAGAGTCGCAACTCTTCAAGCACCTGAGCTTGGAGATTTTGCGCCTCATCAACGATCAATACCGTACGCTTGTTCTGCGCATATTGATCAATAAGGAACTGAGTAAAGAGGTCGTGTAGAGCTACCTTCTCTGTTTCACGATAATCCAATCCAAATGCAAGCAGCACCCACCTGAGCAACTCGCCCATATCACGATGACTGCTGCTAACCAATCCAACAGAAACATCTTCCTCAAGCCGATTGAGCAAATGGCGAATCAGAGTCGTCTTACCACTTCCCACCTCACCTGTAATCACAGAAAAACCGGCTTGACTAATAAGCCCGTATTCCAACATGGCATAGGCAGTACTATGCTTATCCCCTAGATAAAGAAATGAGGGATCTGGAAGCAAAGTAAATGGTTTTTCTGTAAAACCGTAGAAATTTTCATACATCCGTGGTCACACACCCTGAAGTGGCAGGATATCTCGAGAAAAGCTAATGGAAAAGGATTATCTCATGTAGCTATGACTCACGGCAATAAACAAGTCGAATTTTTTATATCACACAAATAGCAAACTCCATAACACATTGATTATAAAGGGCTTATTATAAGGCGTCGCTAGCAATACGGGAATTCAATTCTGCGAACCACCTTTTTACAAAAAATAAACAGCATCATAAACCCCCAGCATCCTCCATACATTGTTTCAGTGAATGCTGCCAATTGGGCAACTGCACACCAAAGACTTGATTCAACTTAGCGTTGCTCAATACGGAATATGCAGGGCGCTGGGCTGGTGTAGGATACTCTTGAGTAGCGACTGGATGGATGATACAAGACTCCCCAGAGAGAGCAAGAATTTGCTGAGCAAAACCATACCAACTTGTTTCACCGCCAGCTGTCATGTGATAAACACCTGACAACGCTGACTCATCGATACAACCAGTTCTAAGTTGGCTTAAAATTTGCGAGGTCGCTTCTGAAATCATGCGACTCCAGGTGGGCGCACCAACCTGGTCATCTACCACACTCAACTCATCTTTTTCACGAAACAATCTCAACATGGTGCGCATGAAATTATGCCCATGATTTCCATACACCCAGCTGGTACGAAAAATCAGTGCATTGGCACCAGTGGCTTGAACTCGCTTCTCACCTTCAAGCTTAGTCTCTCCATAAACACCAAGTGGGCCAGTCGCATCATCCTCTTTATATGGCTCGGAAGCACTACCTGCAAAAATAAAGTCTGTCGAATAGTGGATCAGTGTCGCACCTGATTCAACTGAGAGTTGGGCCAACAGTTCAGGGGCATCGGCATTCAGCCGCTGAGCCAATTCAGCTTCCGATTCAGCCTTATCCACTGCAGTATGAGCGGCGGCATTAACAATATAGTCAGGGCGAATATCCCTGACTGCGGTCTTTATTGCCTCAGCATCCAATAAATCCAAAGCATAGCCATAACTTCCGCAAAGTGATGTTGCTGTCACCTCCGCCAGATTAGCAAGCGTGCGCTGCAGTTCCCAGCCAACTTGACCATCACAACCTATTAACAATATTTTTGGCCGCTTGATGCTCACCCTAAAGAGCCCTCTTCAGGTTGATAGAGTGGAAGCTGTTCAATAGGGATTTCATTTAATAGCGGAGCATCACGATCCTTTTCAGCTAACAATGGCGTCGCCTCACTAGGCCAGTCGATAGCAATCGTAGGATCATTCCAGCGTACAGCGAATTGAGTTTCCGGATGATAGCTATCACTACACTTGTAGGAAAATATTGCATCTTCACTCAGTACCAGATAACCGTGAGCAAATCCGACCGGCACATACAACTGATGATGATTTATTTCTGATAAATGAGCACCGACCCACTGACCAAACCAGGGAGAGCCTCTACGTACATCAACCGCCACATCAAAAACCTCGCCTCGGATTACCTGCACCAATTTACCCTGGCCGTAGGGATTTTGAATATGCAGTCCACGCAGCACTCCTCGCTCAGAAAAAGCCTGATTATCCTGCACAAAAACCGGAGGAAGACCAGCCTCAGCATAACGCTCTTGTTGCCAGCTCTCCATAAACCAGCCCCGCTGGTCGCCAAAAACATTAGGTTTAAACAGCAACACTCCAGGGATTTTTGTTTCTATCACATCCACAGCTACATTCTCCGCTCACAGAGACTAAGCAAATATTGACCATAGCCGTTTTTGCTCAGCGCATTCGCCATAGACTTCAATTCATCAACGCCTATCCACTGTTGACTAAATGCGATCTCTTCTGGGCAGGCAATCTTTAATCCCTGACGCATTTCAATGGTTTCAATAAAGTTACTCGCTTGAATCAGACTCTCATGAGTGCCCGTATCCAGCCAGGCAATACCACGCCCCATCTTTTCCAGTTTCAACTTCCCCATCTCAAGATAGAGCCGATTAAGATCTGTAATTTCGAGCTCTCCTCTTGGGGATGGCTTCAATGATTTCACAAGATCAACCACCTGATTATCGTAGAAATAGAGCCCAGTAACGGCATAGTTTGATTTAGGTTGCTTGGGCTTCTCTTCGATGCCACAAACCAATCCTTCCTGATTAAAATCCACCACACCATATCGTTCTGGATCTTTTACCCAGTATCCAAAAACAGTTGCCCCATCCGTACTGACTACCGCACGCCTTAATGACTCAACCAACCCATGCCCATAGTAGATATTATCGCCTAAAACGAGGCAGCAAGGCTCGCCAGCGATAAAATCACGTCCAATGATAAATGCCTGAGCCAACCCACCTGGCTCAGGCTGTACCGCATACTGGATTTCAATACCCCATTGATGCCCGTCACCAAGCAGCCCCTTGAACAGCGGCGCATCCTGAGGTGTTGTAATTATCAAAATATCCCTTATCCCTGCAAGCATCAGCGTCGAAAGGGGATAGTAGATCATCGGCTTATCATAGACAGGCAGTAGCTGTTTGGAAATCGTTCGCGTAAGTGGATGCAGACGACTACCCGAACCACCAGCGAGGATAATCCCTTTAGTAACCTTACTTTCCATTATGCCCCCTGCCCTAACCGCTCACCCAGATAGCTGCCGTCCAATACCCGTTGGCACCAAACCGTATTCTCCAAATACCATTGAACAGTCTTACGCAATCCGGTTTCAAAGGTCTCCTTAGGGGTCCATCCCAGCTCACGTTCTAATTTACTCGCGTCTATCGCATACCGCTGATCATGACCAGGTCGATCATTCACAAAGGTTTTTAGTTGATTATGGGGCCTGTACATAGAGTCGGGAGCCAGTTCATCCAATAAATCACAAAGACTATCCACTACCTGCATGTTAGACATTTCATTATTACCACCTACGTTGTAAACCTCACCGGGCCTTCCCGCCTCAAGGACTCGCCAGATGGCACGGCAATGGTCCTCTACATAGAGCCAATCACGAACATTACTGCCATTCCCATAAATCGGCAGGGAATCGCCATTCAATGCCTTCTGAATAAAGAGAGGAATCAACTTCTCAGGAAATTGATAGGGGCCATAATTATTGGAACAATTGGTAGTGAGTAGCGGCAAACCATAGGTATGGTGCCAAGCACGCACCAAGTGATCTGAGGCTGCTTTCGAAGCGGAATATGGAGAGTTAGGCGCATAGGGAGTAACTTCTGTAAACATTCCCTCCGCTCCCAAAGAGCCATAGACCTCATCAGTAGAGACATGTAGAAACCGGAATGCTGCCGCCTCTTCAGAAGATAACCTTTGCCAATATGCTCGTGCACACTCCAACAGGGTAAAAGTGCCGCCAATATTGGTATCTATGAACGCTGCTGGACCATCAATCGAACGATCAACATGACTCTCAGCGGCAAAATTAACCACAGCATCTGGATTAAAGCGCTCAAATAAGCCGGCGACTAGATCTGCATCTTGTATCTGTCCCTGAATAAAATGGTGGTTTGGGTTGTGCTTTAAAGACTGGAGCGTATCGAGATTACCAGCGTAAGTTAACGCATCCAGGTTGACCACCTGCAATGCCTCTTCCTTCGCCAACAAATGGTGAACAAAATTACCACCAATAAATCCGGCACCACCGGTCACGAGAATCGTTTTCATTACTATATGCCATCAGTGTTGAGAATTAGGTTCTTTGCCTGCTAGGAACCAAGAAAGATCGGCATTATACAGAGTTCCAGACATAGCAACCATGCGATCCTACCATTATTTGTGATCAACCCCTGGACATTACAAGTTACCAACATATTTTGGGTCAAATATGCTCAACCCTATATTAATTAGGTAATTTTTTCATGAGCTCCTTAGCATCCTCTATCCCTTCAAATGGTTTTTCCTTGGAAAGGGAGGCACTAAGTTGATTTTTTGCCGCTTCAAGATCACCCTGTTTATAGTATGCAAGGGCAAGATGGTAATCAATTTCTGGCAGACCGGAATCCATCCTTACAGCCTTGCGAAGAACAGAAATCGCCTTATCAATTTCCCCGCGTTTGAGATGAGTCCACCCCAGAGTATCGAGTATAATTGGATTTTTTGAAGTCGCAAAACCATTCACTAAGCTCAGCGCCTTATCCAGACTAGCCTGGTCCGGATCCTCATTCCTGAGTAGAATCATTACCAGATTATTTGAGGCTAAAAGATGTTTAGGATGCTTGTCTAGAATACGCTCATAAATCTTAATTGATTCTTCTGTTTGCCCCATCTTATCCTTTGCATTTGCTAACTCAAGACCCAATACAGGATCTTCTGTCTTATCAAACCCTTGCTGCAACAAAGCTACGGCATCTGACTTGCGATCCTCTAAGAGCCTTAATTTAACCAAGTTACGATAGGGGACAGACCATTTTGGGTTGATAGACAAAGCTTGATTAAATGCTGCATCTGCCTCTTTAAATTGCTTTAGTGAGAGATGAATTTCTCCCATTAAATTAAAAGCAGAAAAGTGTTTTGGATCAGAGTCGACAGCAGACTTAACTTGCTTCAGCGCCTCGTCAGAGTGCTTCGTAGCGAAATAGCTTTTTGCAAGAGCAACAAGCACTTCTATGGATCCTGGCTTACGCTTCAAGGCTTTACTAAATTCAGTAATACTATCGGACATCTTGCCCTTTCCCTGAAGAGATATGCCCTGATAGTAATAGCCCAGTGGATTCTCTTTATGTTCTGATTGCATAACTTTTGCTATTGATGACAACTCATCCCATTTTTTAAGCTTGTCATAAACCATCGCAAGGCCACGGAGAACAGATAGATCATTGGGGGTAAATTGACGCATTTTCTGCAAAACAGTGCTTGCATCATCAAATTTACCAGTTTTAATCAGTAGTTGGACCAACTCAAAATTTGCTGCGGACTCCTGAGGTTGGATTTTGATTGCTTCTTCAAGACTCTGTCGCGCCAGCTCAATCTCACCTTTCTTTAAGTGAGCTCTTGCTTTCAAACGATACGCCTTAACATAGCTCGGATCTTCTCGCAGCAAGATGCGCAGGTCAGCAATCCCTTTATCAGGATCATCGCTCACCAAAGAAAGGCCAGCTCGTACAAGAAGCGCATCTTTATGCTTTGGATCAGCACCAAGAACCTCTTCAATCATCTGGCTAGCTTCTTCATTGGAACCATCTTTTATCAAAGCACTTGCCTTCATCGTTCTGGCTTTGAGGCCATACTCTGTCAACCCAGCACGATCAATAATATCTGAAAGCTCCTTATAGGCTTCTTCTTTCCGATTTTCGCTGATATAGTGTTTTGCCAATTCTAACTTAAATACATAACTGTCAGATGATGAGGCATACTCCTGAAGCAAGGATTCTGCGCTCTTTTTTTCATCATTGCTCTTGAGAAAGGAGATCAAACCAAGTTTCGCTTCATCATTATCAGGCAAATCCTTAACCGCCTGCCTTAACACCGACTCAGCCTCACTAGCCTTACCCTTGGCTTTATAATAGGCTGCCAACTCAATACGATTTTGTAACTCCTCTGGCTTAAGTGCTATTAAATCCTTTAAAACAGAAATGACTTTCTCACCTTGATCAGCCTTTGCATAGAGGCGAGCCAACAGTAGATAGGAGGCGACGCGCTCTCTATTTTGTGCCAACGAATCCTTAGCAATCTGTATCGCTCTATCTAAATCACCTTGATTCGCATAAAGCTCTGAGAGCAATGAAGCAGCCTCTTCATTGCTAGGATCTGACTTTATAGCGGACTGCACCTCATCAATTGCTGCTTCGCTCTTACCTGTTCGCGCCAATACAAAGCCTCGCAGAACCATAGCCGCTGAATGTGTAGGATCAATTTTCAAGGCAGTCTCAGCAGCAGCAAGTGCATTATCTGTCTTACCAGCCATTGCATAAATTGTTCCTAAGCGCACTTGAGCATCGATATGGTCAGGATTAAGCTCTACTGCACGGAAGTAAAGCGCATAAGCCTTCGACCAATTTCCTTCCTTTTCTTCAAGTTGGCCAAACATGAAATAGGCATCGGCGTCTTTTGGATCAATTTGCAAAACATTTTTGAACTCCAAACGCGCCTTAGAGTAATTACCCTGATCAAAGAGTTCCATACCTTTATCAAAGTACTTTTGCTTGCCGCCAATCTTGTCTGAGCATGCTGTTAATAGCAAGAATACCAACAAGAGTAGGAGAAAAGGGACAGATCTCAGATGAGACCGCATAGCAAGATTCCTTTTCATCAATTGATCCTATAGAAAATATGATTTGCCTTTTTGAATGATATACCCGGCACAATGCACTTTAAAAGCAGGAGCGACTGCGCCTAAATATTCACCAAAACCTATACAATTGTATTTAAAATAACCATTTGAAATTTCAAGTTATAGTCAAAGATGTGATTAGAGTCACGCTCAATCTGGTATATAACTTTCTAGTACGGGTATTACCTCACCCGCAAATTCAACCAAACGACTATCACCATCATCCCAACTTTCTCCAATACCTACTTGGGTTGTCAATCTAATCAAAGAACCATCTGTACGATGCTTAGTCAACCCATCAAGAAAAAGATACCACTTTACTAGCCACTCACTCGTGATTCCTCGTCCTCGCTGTTGAAACCAATAATAGACAAGTTGTTTATATTCACCACGCTTTATAACCAATCGATTCACTCGTAACACTTGCCCGTTCATCCGCAAACCTGGCAGCTCCACCTGAGTCACATCCTCTATTTCCCAGCCACCACCAGGAATGCATGACCGAGGACTGTGAGCAGCTGAACCCGCTTGCTGTGAAGCGTAATATGCAACATAAAAATTAACCATTTTACCCGATGGATTAATAAAGTCACCAATAATATAATCATCTAATTTCAATGACTTAAGATATATTTCTTCCAATCGACCTTCATCACCCTTCCAGTCACCGACCTGTAGCGGAAACTGACTAAAAGCCACTCGTTCAGGTAAAATTTCCTGCTGTGTTTGTAGATAAATAGAGCTTAGTGCAATCAAGCAAACAGCACCCAGAATACCGTAATGTACAGATGTAACCGCTCTTGATTGGTATTGAATATCAGATGGTAGAGGCTTTGGTAGCTCTAAGCCAAAAACATCTGAAAAGCGATACTTAACACCACCAACCCTTACCAATAATGCCATCTCGAGCAGTAAGATCGCAAAACACACCATGAAGACGATCCAGCCCTCGAAATAGTGCAAAAAGCCATCGGCCTGTTCCTGACCCCAGTTATCAACAAGAACACCAATAACCCCAATCCGAAAACTATTCATAAGAATGGTGATTGGGATACTAGAGAGAAACACAACAGCCCTTTTCCAGAGCTCAACACGATAGAGATAGGCAGCTAGATATGCCAAGCTTATCAAAGGAAAGAGATAGCGCAGCCCACTGCATGCTTCTACCACTTGAAGCTTGTAATCCCCCAAATCGATCACATTGCCTTCAAGAAAAACGCTGATGCCGAACCAACGGATAACGACAACGCCAAGCTCGGAAGAGAGAAGTTGCAATGTTCCTGAAAGATTATTGTAAATAAAATTTGGAAGCGGAACGATAAAGAAGAGTAGGAAAAGCGGGCCGAATACCAACTTATAGGCCTTCCATCCCATAAGCCCATAAACAAGACCCAAAACAGATAAAACTAAAGCATATTGAACTAAGGTATATGTAGTGGCAATCTCACCCAAAAAGAAGAGGATTCCTGCGATGATGATAACAGCTACGCCAATCCAGGATGGTTTGAATTCTACTTCAATCAAGCGTCCCCTTCGCTGCCATATCAAATAGGCTGAGATTAAAGGAAGAAAATAGGCATATCCATACTCCTCCTTGTCATTCCAGCGTGTGAGCATGTCGGTAATACCATCCCAAAAACCAAAGGAGAGTAGAATGATAGAGATGCCAACTATCCCCCATATCAAAGGGGGATTACTCCAACCGATAGGAGCTGTCGATGTTTTCATATTGATAGGTTTTTTATTGTTTGTAGGCCTGTATTCCAATTTTTACACTGCATACTCTATCCCTAATGCTCAAAAAACCATTTTAACCAAGGATCACTGACTGAATTGCAATGCCTTGACTCATGCAAGAAATTGCTTCCTGAATTGCAAACCTGCTTGATGCTAAAATTAATAACAACTCGGCGTTTAATTTATATCGTTCCTAATATATACTATTCTATCAGCATCTTAAAGTGCGACTAAATCACAATATTCACTATAGATGGACTTTGTATAAGAATATTATTATAGTCTGTGAATTATATACTCTTTGGAGACAAGAAAAAACTTACCCAATTATTGCACCGCTTCCGACTAGATCTAGCACAGATCTGCTACATTTACCACTTATCACCATCAATACTTAGCCCATTTAAAGGGAAGCAGCCCAAGATCCATGGCCTCATGATTACCCACCCAGAGTGTAGAATACTAATAAATACTACATGCAGCTCAATTGTACCACCACGCCTGTTTTTTCACCAAAAACAGCCAGAATTAGCATTGCATGCTGTTGACTTTAAATCAGACGGCAATATATTGGAACTAATCATCTCTTATGATTTTTTAACCATTCATGAATCAAACCATAAATAATACAACATTAAGCCCCAAGTAGAAGAGTTACTGCCTAATAAAGATTCTCCGAGGAATGAGATGTCATGGCTTACTTGAAGAACGCCCTCATAATTCTAAATCAATCACAATGGTAGCGCTTCTTGATTGGTGCCAACTTGAGTATGGTAAATCACTCTTGGAATAGTCTAAAGAATCACATATATTCAAATAAACCCAAACCCTAATCTTTTTACACCACTTAATAATCAGCTTAATGAAACAGTGGAAAAACTTGGCTACTAACAAAAAATGAAAAAAACTCTAAGAATTCTTGGGACACGAGGAATACCGGCAAGTCACGGCGGATTTGAAACTTTTGCAGAATACCTTTCACTGCATCTAGTGAAGCATGGCTGGGATATTACTGTCTATTGCCAAAAAGATGGCACCGGCGAAATATACAATGATGAATGGCGCGGCGTTCGCCGTGTCAATATTCCAATCAACAAGGCAGGAGCGATAGGCACCATTATATTCGATTGGAAATCAACACTACACGCCTCAAATAGTGATTCTCTCATACTGACACTCGGCTACAATACAGCGCTATTTTCACTCTTATACCGTATTAAAAATAATATAAATATAATGAATATGGACGGCATCGAGTGGAAAAGAAATAAATGGTCCATACCTGAGCGAATATGGCTCTACATTAACGAACGTGCGGGCTGCTACCTTGCAAACCATCTAATAGCGGACCATCCTGAAATCAAAAATCATCTTAAAAGCAGGGTTAATGAAAAAAAGATAACAATGATTCCATATGGGTCTGAAGAAATTAAATCTGCAAGTATTGAGCAACTTGAGCCATTTGGTCTTGAACCATCTAAATATGCCATTGTAATCGCCAGACCAGAGCCAGAAAATTCGATATTGGAAATTGTTACAGCTTTTTCCAGTAAAAAAAGGGGAATAAAACTAGTTGTTTTGGGTAACTTCGATAAAGCAAACCCTGAATACAGTACCAAAGTTAAAAAAGCAGCGAGCAATGAAGTCATTTTTCCAGGTGCCATTTATGACAAATCATGTGTCAACACATTACGCTTTTACGCGTTACTATATATACACGGCCATCAAGTTGGTGGCACAAACCCATCACTGGTAGAAGCGCTAGGTGCAGGCAATGCTGTACTTGCACATGATAATATATTTAATCGCTGGGTTGCTGGCGATACCAATCATTACTTTAGTTCTACACAGTCGTGCCAGCAGGAATTAGACTTTTTGCTTGAAAACAAACAAAGAATAGTTGAAATGCGCAATGCAAGCACGGCCATACACAACAATCGATTCACTTGGCTTGAGGTTTTAAATAATTATGAAGAATTACTGACACAGTATGCCTAAGCCTTTCTATATTTCAGCGATACCATATTCCAGAAGATATTATCGCAATAGTTGATGCTATTTACCTTGTATAAAGGTACGATAACCAGCTATTTTTGTATGTCCACTGTGTATTTGCATGATCAATAATCGTCTTATGAAATTGATTCTACTGCAAATACACAGCGAAATAATAAGCCTAACATCTGCGTCAGGTTTATAGCTGCCGACTTAGTTACCTTATTTCTTCATATTAGTTATAATATGAGCAGCGACATCTCGTGCATACTGCTGATAGATCGGCATTGTTTTCACAAGAGAATCCCTGACCTTGTGCCTTAGTGACCAGAGCTTTTCAACTTTTTCTGACAAATATTCCGGAGATAACTTATCAAGAGGAACCACCCATTCGTCTGAGCCAAAAATATCACGATTTATTCCTTCCGCTTTAATACTATATCCTAAAGAGACAGTAGGAACGGATTCTGACAGCGCTGCTACTGTTGAATGAGTTCGAGCGCCAATAAATAGATCCATTTTTGAAATAACCCACTTAAGTTCACATGAGTTATAGTTTGGCGGTAATAAATAAACATTTGGACATTCTTGTTTGATCTTTGCAAAAACCGAACTTAAAAACTCAAAATCATTAGAACTATGATTAAAGACATGCGGAATAAGAATGATAGGCACATCCAATTTTTCATTGACTGCTTTAACCAATTCCGTCGCTTGCTCAATCCATACATTCATTCCACCATATTTTTTTAGTCTTTCACGAACATATATATGCGTCACCCTCTTTAGAGTTTTAATGGCGTATTGTTCTATACTGTTATTATTATTAAATGGACCTATTGAGGCTCCTATTATGAATGTTTTAACATTCATATCACATAAATAATTCATGACATCAAATTGGACTTTCGGCAGCCATTCACCATAATCTAATGAGAGATTATCGCCGCCTACAATAATACAAGCGGAGCTACTTTCTAACAAATGATCAAAAGAGATGTGCCCACGAGCCCGACTAGTTGAGGACAGCTTATTAACCAGCCACCGCAATGTATAACGCTTTGACGGCGGCTTAGGGCTTAGATGTTTAAGGTTTTCTTGTTGTAGTTGCAAATAGTCAGCATCAATACCTCCGGTAAAATAGGGTGCACTGATGAAGCTAATATTGTCATGCACGCTATCTAGCAAATCAATTGTACTGCGGACTATAGCTTCGCAGCCACGATTCAGCAATGGCCCATTGCCATACAATATAAGTTGAGTTTTATCCATCTACGTACCCACGAAATTTAATAAGTTTATACAACTAAGCTAATAAATAATTTCAAAAAAATAAATACTACACAAGAATGTGACAATAATCACGCATTTAAAAAATACATTTATTTGATTTTGCTAAAAGTAATTTTCATCAGTGGGTTCCTGCTGCTGGCGGCGGCCTTACAGCGCTGCTCACTTTACAGGCTAACTAGTGTTTGACAATTCTTTGCCTAGACATGACCACAAGCATAACAGGGTCGGCTGGTGTTGCGTGGGAGGGAGCGCCAACACCTCGCCGCCAGCCTGCTTGTGCTAATTAGTACCATACATATTACAACACTCGGAATACAAGAGTAGCTCAGCGTTAATTACTTTCACCAATGCAATTTGTGTTTGTAATATGCAGACATAAACTTTACGTATTCCTTTAGATAAGTTATATATATTAAAAAACCAAGTTTCTTCAGTACAATTCCAGAGATTAATATCCCTACATTATACAGATAGTTAAAAAAGCTTTTATTGCACCCATCATCACCCACCTCCATATAAGCCCTTGTAGAAAGACAGCTTATTGAACGTAATGCGCTAGTTGGTATTTTTCCTAATATTTTCAATAAATATTTTGATCGGACATCATGTGACTTACTTTTCATATCAAATGAATTTGATATGGTTATTGACTTTTCATGTATCCGATAGTAGAGCAATTTACTTTTAATATTAACTACCTTATGACCATCTCCTAGTAATCTCGCCCATAATTCGTAATCCTCAGCATGCAAAAACTTTATAGAATACAAATCAGGCAAGTATTGTGAAATATTCTTCGCTCTCATCATAACAGTAGGATGTATTATAGGTGACCTAAACATAGCACGCACAAGAATTTGCCTATATTTTAATGGCATTTTCATTGATCCTATTTGCTCTGTACTTTTATTAATTTTAATTACAGAACATCCACATGCAGTCACATCACTGTTATTAATCAAGCAATTTACTTGGACCTCGATCCTATTTAATGAGCATATGTCATCAGCATCCATCCTCGCGATATACTCACCACTCGAAGAATTTACACCCTCATTAAGTGACGCTATTAATCCTTTATTACCTCTATTTATATATATTAAATTCTCTATTTTTGGTTTGTATTCTTCAATTATTTTATGCGTATTATCTGTTGACCCATCGTTTATTATAATTACCTCAATATTTTTATATGTTTGTTTTACAATTGATTCCAAGCAGGGCGCAAGAAACTCTTCGCCATTATAAACAGGCAATATGAGGGACACTAGAGGTAATTCCACAACAATAATTCCTAAATCTATTCTGTAAGGAGCTTAATCTTATCCCTGACATTACCACAACCAAATATTGTTTGTGGCCTTCTTGGCAACATATTTATATGTCATTTAAGGCAATCTTACAATCAAGTCTAGTGTGGTGCTTCATACAAATTGACGATGATAGCGTGACGCTAAGCGGTTAGCCGCTAGGCGCGTGCCGCCGGGAATAGCTTCTCCCTTTCCAAGGCGCGCAACAACGCGGATGACCGCTTAGCGTCTCGCCCGAAGGGAAGCCTGCTCAGGCCAGGACACTGCGTTGCAATGCTTGAAAAGGGCGAGCCATTCCCTGCGCATTGCGCCTTG
>JARRQF010000082.1:0-12386 GCA_037382065.1 Candidatus Thiodiazotropha sp.
GCCAGGATACTGCGTTGCAATGCTTGAAAAGGGCGAGCCATTCCCTGCGCATTGCGCCTTGTCTCCTGGCCTGAGCAGGCTTCTATCATCGTCAATTTGTATGAAGCACCACACTAGTAACCACTTTATGCATAGAAACAACTCTGTCTCACTAAATTTCTTTCCTTCAGCAAGATCAACCTGAGCAACGGTACAAATTGAATCAAATGTATTACCGTTATGTGCTACCGTAAATATGCTTTTTTTATCAATCTCCGGAAAAACATCTGAAGCAATACCAGATAGAAAACCATCCTCTTTAATTGAAACCCTCGAAAATGGCGCCTTCACCTTTAGAGGTTTATTTTCGATATACAATACAAACTGCGTCATAGAGCCTCCTCTTTATCTTTCCTACCAGCCTTTTCTCTCATAGTTTCATCTAGAAGCTTCTGATCGAGATAATCCATGTCGCAACCGCTGACCTTCCAATCCCTTCTCACTCGCACGTGCTACTAAGGGAAGTGCGTATATGTTTTTTTCTAAATCCCCATGTGTGTGTCTTACGCCCTAATCAAGAATAACATTTACACCGCAATTTTTTGAAATTGCCAAAATATCTTGATAGATAGCTTATTCACCGCAATCCTTAAATCCTTTTTCAAAGTCCCCAGAGTTTTTCCATCTAAGATCAAAAGGTACATTTAGGTTTATATTACAGGATAGATAGTCATCTAATGCACCTAAATTTCTCCCTATATAGAACCTAGCCCAAATACCAGGGCAATTGCACTACAAAGAAGTCGTTTTCGTGCATAATAGAAACAAATTGCCACAAAAATATTGCAAAGCATTTCGTTTTGGTTGAGAAGTTTAGCGGTTATTGGATCCCTTTCACCCTGACCCTCTCCCGCAAGGGAGGATGTTGTAAAAGCATGCCGCGAATATTCGCAAAAGTCGTAGGATGTGGTGAGGTACGAACCGCATCATGATTTTCGATCATGTGCCAATATTTGAGTGAGATGTTCCATGGTGTTTTTAAATTGATAGGTAACTCTTTTTGAATACGCCCTAAAATTCATGATTGCGTAGGATGTGGTGAGCGGTGCGAACCGCATCAATAGTGCGGTGGCTCACGAACCTCAATGATGCGGTTCGTACCTCACCACATCCTACGTTTCATCCCTTAATGGTGGGCAGAACCCCACCCTACGACTTTTGCGACACCCTCCAAGGGGAGAGGGAGTCTACTTTTCGAGCGCATCGTAAACATCAGCTTACTGTGTGGCACCCAAGGGCTTGTTCACGCCAGAGTTCGAACTCCCTTTCCCCTTGCGGGAGAGGGCCAGGGTGAGGGGGATACAAATAGCGTAAGCGCAGCTTATATCACTATCATGAAATGTGTCATGCGAATTCCAACCGCCTTCTGAGATTGAGGGGGTATCTTGACAAGTCCCATAAGATCAACGTAGTGCAATTGCCCTACCCCAAATACCGACACACCAAAGGCAAATAAAAAACTAATCATATCAATAATCATTTTACCATTAAGTTCAATATCAATCGGTTTAGTTTTATATGCGGTTTTTCGATTATCTAAGAGAGACACTTCTAACCATGCTTCCCTCTCATTATGATTAAGAGCAAGCCATCTGCCATGCTCAATAAGAAAACTATTTAGCAGCTTTATTTGATGGCCGTGACACTCGCTATAAAATTCGTGATTGCGTAGGATGCGGTGAGAAGTGCGAACCGCATTAATAGTGAGGTAGCTCACGAACATCACTTCCTTACTTTCTCTGACTCATATCAGGCTCGGTGTCCTACACCAGAAACATTTTAAGCGCTCTTTGATGAAGACACTTTGCTTCGCAAACGCTACCATCAGGGTTTCCATTCAGCTTTGTTCGCCTATCTTCTCACTACTATTGCCTTGCCAGGTTTATGTATGTTTATCTCTAATATTTCTGCCATTTTGCGACCACCTGCCGATACTGTTTAGGAAGATGCCTCATTGCGTCTTCGACGGAGTCGTAGATGTTATCCTGTTCGGTTTCCCAGCTGTCATCGCAACTAAAACGATATATTCCTGATTCGAGTCCATAGCGAGCTATGGCTAAGCCATAAATTGGGGATGCATATGGATCAGTCTGTGTCCCAACCCAACCAAAGGGCTCATCACCGGACCAAGCCCAATAGAGTACCCTCGCACCATCAATACTCGGTGGTGGTTTGTTCATCAGATTCTACGCGAGAAACCCCGTTCTTCAGGTCAGGGAGGGATAGCGTCCGCCATCAGGCGGCCTGTCTCGCTGCCTCCTTTTTATTCCATGCTATCGCTGGTTGTGGGAAATAAGCATAACCGTCACAGCATTGTAGCTGCGTGCCGTACCGATGGCTAATACCCTGGACAACGCTTTCTGCTATTTGGATATTAAACGTGACTACTCCCCGCCCGGCGCAACAAGTTGCTTTGGGCGAGGGGTTTCGGGCTATTCTGCTAAAAAAATCAGTTGACCGCTCCATTCTAATAACAGGTTTCTGATTTTGAAGAAAATAGCTTCGATGGTTATGCTCACCTATTGGGTGAATCACGCTACAGCATGAATGACACACTTGTGGCGGCACATGGTAGCGTTGCAACTCCTTGGAATAGCGAGCTATTCCGCGTCGGATAAGACCTTCGGTGCTTGCATCACCTTATTCAGCCGTTAAAATCTCTGCTCGTATTATGGATCATAGGCTAAAGATGAATATTCGCACCCTGCTGCAAGACCACGTTCGCCAAATCATGACTGAGATCGGTATTCCTGTCCATTTCAGTGCTCATGTTGCACCCAGTAAAAATTCGAAATTCGGGGACTACCAAGCCAACGGCGCCATGGCTGCCGCGAAAGCGATGGGTAGTAATCCCCGTGAACTGGCACAAACCATCTGCGACAAGTTATCGCTAAATGGCATTGCCGAAAAGATTGAAATAGCCGGACCGGGTTTTATTAATATCTCTTTGAATCAAACCTGGCTGGCGGCACAACTCAATGAAACCATCCAAGCCCCACACCTGGGGATTTCCCAGAAAATCCATCCAGATTGTGTTGTGCTTGATTACAGCTCTCCCAACCTTGCCAAGGAAATGCATGTCGGTCATCTGCGCTCGACCATTATCGGGGATGCCATTGCTCGGGTACTCGAATTTTCGGGAGACAAAGTCATTCGCCAGAATCATGTGGGGGACTGGGGCACGCAATTTGGCATGCTTATCGCCGAGCTTGAAGACAAAATGGATAAGGGTGACTCTGCAGAACTGGCATTGAAAGACCTTGAGCAGTTCTATCAAGCGTCAAAAAGGCGGTTTGACGAAGACGCGGATTTTGCAGATCGCGCCCGGAAATATGTTGTACGCCTTCAGTCAGGTGACGCTGGGGTGTTAAAACTATGGGATCAATTCCGAACGGTCTCCCTATCACACAGCGAAACGATCTATCGGCGTTTGAACGCTACATTGCATGAAAGCGATGTACGCGGCGAAAGCGCCTACAACAATGATCTTGCTGTTTTGGTGAACGAACTTACAAACCAAGGCTTGGCCACGCAAAGTGACGGGGCGCAAGTGATTTTTTTGGAAGAACTGCCGAGTAAGAATGGAGAGCCTAGCCCGGTTATTGTGCAGAAAAAGGATGGCGGATATTTATACGCCACAACCGATCTGGCGGCGTTGCGTTACCGTACACGTGAACTACATGCCGACCGGGTACTCTATTTCACCGACGATCGCCAGTCGCTACACATGAAACAGGTCTTTATAGTTGCTAGAAAAGCGGGATTTGTCCCCGAATCCATGCGTCTTGAACACTGCGCCTTTGGTAAGATGCTTGGAAAAGACGGCAAGCCTTTTAAAACCCGAACTGGTGGTACTGTAAAACTAGCTGAACTGCTTGAAGAGGCTGTCGAGCGAGCCGCTACGGTTGTTCACGACAAAAATCCGGATCTATCAGCAAGCGAAATGGAAGAGGTCAGCCGTAAGGTTGGCATTAGCGCAGTCAAGTACGCTGATCTCAGTAAAACCCGTACCAATGACTATGTATTCGATTGGAATAACATGCTGAACTTTGAAGGCAATACTGGACCTTACCTGCAATATGCATACACACGAATTGCCAGTATTTTCAGAAAGGCGGGGGTGGATTTGGAACACTTTCATGCGGACATCCAGCTTAATCAAGCGCAGGAAAAAGATCTGGCGTTACAACTCATACGCTTTTCAGAGTCCATCGAGCAGGTTGTCGAAGATGCCTATCCACACGTATTGTGTAACTATCTGTATGAGCTTTCGAGTCTGTTTATGAGCTTTTACGAAGAGTGCCCAATATTAAAGCCCGGTATCGATGAGTCCACAAAACTCAGCCGTCTGCAGTTGAGTAAGGCAACGGCGATGACATTGCAGACAGGGCTAGATTTGCTCGGCATCGAAGTGATGGAGAAGATGTAAGGGCCTTCTATAACTTAACCATAAACCCATGGATTCAACCCAAAAAATCAGTTGACCACTCCATTCTAATAGCAGATTCCTGATTTTATTGATAATAGCTTCGATGCTCATGGTCACCTATTGGGTGAATCACGCTACAGCATGAATGGCACGCTTGTGGCGGCACATGGATGTGCAGGAGTGACCCTTGCCCTGCACCACCACAAACGCACACTCCATGCTGCCCAACTGATCTTTTTAGGTTCAAGGAATCGCTAAAACAGGCACATAAAAAAAGCCCCCATATGGGGGCTTTTTGAAATGCCAGATGGTCTGTTTACAGAGCGCGCAGGCTTATTTGTGCACGCCCAGCTTTTCGCGCCAGCCTGGGAACAGGGTGTCTGCATCGTGTGGGAAAGATTCGAAAGCACGGGCGAATTCTTTATGCTCCTTCGCATACTCGATCGGATCCGCGCCCGCTTTCCAGCATTCGTAGGCCTGACGCAAAGAGATGGCGCCAGCCGCTGGGCTGTCGATGTGGCCGTAGGAGCCGCCACCAGCGGTGTTAATGACGTTGGCGTGGCCCAGGTTCTCAAAGAAACCGGGTAGACGCAGGGCGTTCATACCACCGGAGATAATCGGGGTGGTCGCCTTCATGCCGTCCCACTTCTGGTTGTAGATCGGACCCTGGCACTCGTCGCGCTCAATCATATAGGCAATGACCTTGTCGTCGGCGCCGCCTTCCATCTTGCCGTAGCCCATGGTGCCTACGTGGATACCAGAGGCACCCTGTAGACGGGACATCTTCGCCAGTACGAAGGCAGTGTAGCCGCGCTTGGAGCTGGGCGAGGTGATCATGCCATGGCCTGCACGGTGATAGTGTAGGAACTGATTTGCGTATTGACGGCGAGCGGTGGTGACCATGCCGGGACCGCCAACGAAGCCGTCGACCAGGAAGGCCAGTTTATCTGCGTCGGAACCGAAGGTTTCCAGAGCGAAGTCGGCGCGGGCGCACATCTCAAAGTGATCGTCTGCGGTGATGTTCATGGAGAACAGCTTAGCCTGACCAGTTTCATCCTGGGCGCGCTTCATAGCGTCATAGACTAGTGGCAATACCTGCTTGATCGGGGCGAAGACCTGGTTACCCTGTGGTTCATCGTTCTTGATGAAGTCGCCACCCAGCCAGAACTGGTAGGCCGCTTCAGCGAAGGGTTTTGGGCGCAGGCCCAGTTTTGGTTTGATGATGGTGCCGGCGATGTAACCACCATCCGTGACCGGGCGACCGAGGATACGCCACAGGTCTTCGATGTTTTTAGACGGACCGTCGAACAGCTGAATGGCCCGTGATGGCATGTAGAAGTCAATCATCTGGGCATTCTCGATGTCGCCCATGCCCTGGTTATTACCAATGGTCAGGGTGAGAAAAGAGACCAGCATCATGCGGCCGTCGATGACGTTGCGATCGAACAGCTCCAGGGGATAGGCGATACGCATATCCTCAGTGGCTTCATCAATATGGTAGACCAGTGCGTCAACACCTTTGGTGAAGTCGTCGGTGGTGGAGACCTCAACGTTGGTGCCAGTGGAAGACTCGGCGGCAAAGTGGGCAGCCGCTTCCAGATATCCGTGGCCCGCCTTGGGCTTCATTTTGTAAGCGCAAAGGATGTGCTTGCCACCTGCGATAAGATCTTCTTCCTTAAGACTCAGATCTGAGTAGCGCGATGATTGGTCTAATGCCATGGTGTCTGCTCCGTTTGTCAGTAAGTTAAGGCTTTCAGCGGTTTTCCGCCGATATTCCCTGGATAGCATTGGGGAACTGGAAGCAAACCATACAGAGCCTCAATTTATAAGTAAACTAAAATAATCTGATGGAAATAATAAACAAATACTTATACTTAATAGGATACCGGGTTTTGATTCAACGTGACTACTCCCCGCTCGGCGCAACAAGTTGCTTTGGGCGAGGCTTCTTGCTTCAACGTCCGTAACAATCAACTAAAAAAATCAGTTGACCGCTCCATTCTAATAGCAGGTTCCTGATTTTGATGAAAGTAGATGCCATACTTTCAAATAGGGGTGTTTGGGTCGATTTCATCGCTAAGCCCTCCTTTTAGGGTGGTTATATCTATAGGCTTAGACCAAACGCCCCCTATTACATAGTATCTACGTAATAGGCTCATACCGCATACAGGGTCAGAAAATCATCCACAGCCCGCTCCAGGTGAGCCGCCAGCTCGGAATCATCTACCGAATCCTGTAAGCCAAACAATAAAGACCACTGAAATATTCCCACAGACATATTAAGCAGTTGCACGGTCGCATAGAGCAACCGCTCTTTGGGAATACGAAGGCGGCCTTTTGCAACCTGCTGGCGTAAAAATTCACAGATCGCGGACTTGGTCCGTTTGGGCCCATTATCGAAAAACAGCGAAGCAAGTTGCGGCTGTCCCGTCGACTCACTCAATACCACGCGGTACACCGCAACCACCTCGGAATCGAACAGAAGATCCGTGAAACGGTGCACTATGGTTAACAAGGCCTGCCGCAGATCGGAGTCATCCACTCCTGCGGCCTCGTCAAAACCGTAATGGGCAACCTTGGCATCGATACAAGCTACGAAGAGCGTCTCTTTATTGGCGAAATGACTATATACCGTCTGTTTTGACACCCCGGCCTCACGTGCCACGGCATCCATGGAGGTACCCTGAAAACCCTTCGCCAGGAATAACTTGGTGGCGGCGTTCAGAATGGCCTCAGCCTTTGCTTCACTTTTAGGACGGCCCGTACGTCCCAGAATCGATCTATCGGATCTATTCGGCATTTATAACTCCTGCAACAATATGGAACTAGACAGTCTAGTATTATATGTCTATGATAAAACCACACTGTCCAGTCTAGTGTAATGTCATCATCACATCTCAACCAACACCTGGCGAGGTACCCTATCATGTTAAACATTCAGCGACCTGCGGTCGCTATTACGGGCCTAGCTCTGGCTGGAGTAGTCACTATCTCGACCGCAGGCTTATTCCTCCGCTACGCCGATCCCGCATCAACGGAGCCTAACCGCCCTATCGTGCTATCGGTTGAAGCCCGCCCCATCACCCTACAGAAAAGCTTTATCGTCAAACAGACCTTCTCAGGGCAGGTACAGCCTCGCCGCCGGAGCGAACTCGGTTTCGAATCCTCTGGTCGGTTAGTGCAGGTATGCGTTGACGAGGGTTCTCACATCGAATCTGGCCAACTGCTCGCCCGGCTCGATACGCAACGCCCTACAGCGCAACGAAATGAGCTGCTCGCCGCCCAAGCCAAGGCCGAAGCCAATCTGGCATTGGCCGATGTCACCCTGAGGCGCATGAGCCGTATCATTGATAAAGGGGGGGTATCACGGCAGGGTTTAGACGAAGCCCGGGAGACACAACGAGTCGCAAAGGCGGCCTTGGCCCTAGCCAAGCAACGAATCATTACTATTGACATCGAACTTGAAAAGGCCCAGTTGGTCGCCCCCTACGCAGCAACCGTGATCCTGCGATCCGCCGACGAAGGCCAGGTGCTCAACGCCGGTCAAGCAATCCTTACTCTGCAGGAACGAACCGCGCCGGAGATCCGCGTCGGCATCGCCGGGCGCAGCCTTGAGCAACTCAAACCGGGCAATACCTACCCAGCTCGTTGGAAAAACCAGACCATTATGCTGAAACTACGGGCGTTGCTTCCCCTACGCACCGCAGCCACCCGTACCGTGGACGCCCTATTCGACCCCCTCGACCCGCCAACCGGCATGCTAGCGGGCGATCTGATCACCCTCAACCTGGATAGCCAGGTCGCACAGCGAGGAAGCTGGCTACCGCTGGGCGCATTGACAGAAGGCGAGCGAGGTCTGTGGAGCGTCTATGTCGCCACCCCATTAGATGGGCCAAGTAAAGACTCCGCTGCAACACATCGGATTGTCCGGCATACCGTCGATCTACTCTA
Organism: Candidatus Thiodiazotropha sp.; assembly: GCA_037382065.1. GTDB lineage: Bacteria > Pseudomonadota > Gammaproteobacteria > Chromatiales > Chromatiaceae > Thiodiazotropha. The sequence goes on from JARRQF010000082.1 coordinate 8,420, forward strand.
TCAAAGCACCAACCGGGTATTCGTCAGGGGTGCGCTAAAACCAAGCCAACAGGTTGTAACCACCGGCCTGCAACGCATCGTACCGAATCAACAGGTGCGCATCGCATCCGTCAGCAGAACGCAAACATGAACAATCTGCTGGGTCTGTTCACGCATAACAAGCACCTGCTCGCCCTGACGATCATGATGATTCTGGTTGCCGGCAGCTCTGCTCTGGTATCGTTGCCACGCATTGAGGACCCGCGCATTACCACCCGAAACGCGGTCATCCTAACCCCCTTCCCCGGTGCCTCCGCAACGCGGGTCGAAGCCCAGGTTTCGAAAAAAATCGAAGACCGGTTACGCGAACTCTCCGAAATCAAAACCATCGAATCGACCTCGCGCAACAGCATCTCCGTGGTTAACATCGAGCTGCAGGACTGGGTTGACGAAAGCAACAATGAACAGATTTTTTCCCAGGTACGGGATCGGCTGAGCGCTGCAGCCGACGAGCTTCCCCAGGGCGCCGGAAAGCCGGAGTTCGATGATATGCGCGGTGCAGTCGCCTATTCGATGATCTATGCCCTGACCTGGCGTGATGGCAGTGACAAAGACTTCGGAATACTTAACCGCTTGGCGGCCCAGCTGGGTGACCGTCTGCGTAACCTTCCAGGCACTGAACAGGTCGTCTTTTTTGGTATCGTGGATGAAGAGATTCAGGTCGATGTCAATGCCGCCGAAGCCTCTGCGCTAGGCATCGCCCCGGATCAGCTGGCCACCCAGGTCGCCGCAGCTGATGCGCGACGCTCGGCGGGCACAGTACGCAACACGACCTACGACCTGCCCCTGGAAATCGATGGTGCCCTTGATTCGCTCCAGCGCATCGAAGCCATTCCACTGGTCGGAAACACACAGGGTGGATTGGTTCATCTCCGGGACATTGCCCGGGTTAGCAAGCAGTGGCAGGATCCACCCGATCAGATTGCCCTGTACAACGCTCAACGCAGCATACTGATCGCGGTGCGTACCGAGCAGGATACCCAACTGGACGATTGGGCCAGCCAGGCCCAAGCGAGCGCCACCGATTTTTCCGCCCAGCTTGACCCAGAAATCAGCCTGGATACGGTCTTTGACCAAAGCCGCTACACCGCCCACCGGCTCGGCGACCTGGTCGGCAATCTGCTGGCCGGAGCGACGGCCGTGATGCTGGTGGTTTGGCTAACTATGGGCTGGCGTGCGGCCCTGATTGTCGGTTCCGCACTGCCCCTCTCAGCTGGGCTCTCCCTATTCGGGCTGGCTCTGTTCGGCGAACAGATCCATCAGATGACCATTTTTGGAATGATTATCGCGATTGGACTACTCATCGACAACGCCATCGTCATGACTGATCAAGTGGTAGCGCGTCGGCGCTTGGGAGCCACACCTGTGGTCGCCGTCACCGAAACCATTCGCCATCTATTCACGCCCCTATTCGCCTCGACCTTAACCACGGTCCTCGGATTCATGCCAGTGTTCCTGCTGCCTGGCAACGTGGGAGACTTCATCAGTCCAATCGCGATTGCAGTAGTATTGGCGTTGATCGCCTCATTCGTGTTGGCGATCACAGTGATTCCCGCGCTCGCCGGGCTATTCACAACGTCAGTAAAACCCGGGGAAAACCGCTGGTGGCGAGACGGGTTGTACAACCAACGCCTTAGCGCTGGCTTTCGCGCCCTGCTGAACCGGTCTCTGCGCCGACCGGTCGTGACACTCCTGCTGATTTCCATGCCACCCGCAGCCGGATTCTTTGTCGCGGGCGGACTGGGCATGCAATTCTTTCCCCCCGCCGATCGGGACCAGATCGAAGTACAGGTCTGGATGCCTGGTGGCACCGCTATCCGGCACACGGCACAACGCCTCAGCGACATCGAACAGGCGATACGCCAAGACAGCGCAGTCCGTCAGATCACCTGGGTCGCCGGGGCCAGTTCACCGCCGGTCTATTACAATGAACTTAGACAACAGGAACACAACCCAGGTTACGCACGCGGGATCGTGCAACTGAACGATCCTACTGAGGCCAAAAGGCTCGAACTCAATCTTCAGCAGACGCTCCCAGAGCAGTTCCTTGATGCACAGATCATTGTCAGAGCGTTCGGCCAGGGCCCCCCCATCGCTGCGCCTATCGAACTGCGTATCGTCGGTCCCGATACAGACCGGCTGCGCCAACTCGGCGAGACTCTGCGGGGTCTGCTGCTGCACCAACCCGAGGTGATCCACACCCAGGCGTCGATCGAGGGCGGAGAGCCCAAATTGCAGCTGGTTGCGGACGAGCGCAAGGCGCGTCTGGCCGGTCTCGCTTTGGCGGACATCACCGGACAGTTCCAGGCAGCTTTGGATGGACGGATTGGAGGGCTAGTACTAGAAGATCTCGAGGCCCTTCCTGTGCGCATTCGCTACTCCGATAGTGACCGCAGCACCCCCGACTCGATCAGTACCCTGCGGCTATGGACCGCCAGTTCGGACCGCTGGATCCCGGCCAACGCCCTGGGAGACTTGCGCGTCACCCCAGAGCTCCGGGGCATCACCCGACATAACGGCGAGCGAATCAATAAGATCAGCGGTTATCTTCGCCAGGGCGCTCTGCCAATTGAGGTAACCCGCGCAGTGCTTGATGAAATCGACCAGGGTGCGCTGACGCTGCCTCCTGGCTATCACATCGAACTGGCCGGCGACAGCGCAGAACAGCAAAAAGCGGTGGGACAGTTGCTGACCTATGCACCGCTGCTGGGAATATTGATGGTCGCCACACTGGTCTTATCATTCCGGTCCTTTACACTGGCCGCCCTGATTGGCGTAGTTGCTGTCCTTTCGGTCGGGCTGGGGATGCTGTCACTATGGGCGGGCGGCTTTCCACTCGGATTCAATCCCATCATCGGCAGCGCCGGTCTTATTGGAGTGGCGATCAATGGCAGCATCGTGGTGCTCGCAGCCATTCGCGCCAACCCCCAGGTGCACGCCGGCGATCACTCGGCAATCATCGATGAAACCATCGGCGCAACCCGGCACATCATTTCTACCACTCTAACCACGGTATTCGGATTCATCCCGCTGCTGTTATTCAGTGGGGGGGATTTTTGGCCGCCCCTGGCAATCGTGATTGCTGGCGGCGTAGGATTGAGCGGCCTGCTTTCGCTGGTATTGACGCCGGTGGCTTACCAGCTGATGAATCGCCGAAGATTCATCCCACAAACCTCAGTAGTACAAAGTTATTAACCCAATCGTTGATTGAACCTAAAAAGATCAGTTGGACAGCGTGAAGGGTGCGTTTGTGGTGGTACAGGGCAAGGGCGCTCCGGCACATCCATCTGCTCGCGACACTTGTGCATCCAGGCACGACGCAGAATAGACATCATGTTTTGACCTGCCCATCTCAAAGATCGTGGATTATGATGAGATGGGTACCCCAAACACAGAGCCATAATTGAGAGGACAGGTCATGAAAGAGTTTAACCCAAAAGAGATCCAGATCGAAACAGCCGTTGCACATGGCATCATCAAACGTATACAAACAACGGGCAGTTATCGAGCCTACATCGGACTGGACGTGCATAAGGAGAACGTCGAAGTATCGGCGAAGTATCGGGACAGTCACCGTTTGGGATAGTCTAAAGCCATTCAAAATCAGATGGTTATTTCAAATGATAGTGCTTTCGCAACAATGTTTAATTGGTAAATGTCCTCGTATTATCTTTGAGTGAGATATTCCATGGTATTTTTAAACCGATAGGTCACTCTTTTTGAAGTCGCGATAAAGTTCGTGATTGCGTAGGATGCGGTGAGCGGTGCGAACCGCATCAATCGTGCTATGGCAGGTTGCTATTAAAAGGCCTCTGGATGGTTTTATTAGGCCCAGAAAAGGAAAAGCCCAACGGCAATCCTTGCAGTCGGGCTTATGGTCATCGGCTTGGTTGGCTAAGCTCTTCTTCCTTGTACTATCCCTAGTTGA
>JARRQF010000083.1:0-12339 GCA_037382065.1 Candidatus Thiodiazotropha sp.
GTACCTTGATTTTCTTGTCCGGCTACGGCCCGACACTTTTGGTAACCGCCATGGTACGGACCCGTATGCCTGGTGGTGTGGGAGGGAGGGGAGAAAGACCCCTTCCTATCCCTCTTATGTGTGGCATTCTAAACACTCAGAATATTTAGCTTTTTACAGTGAATCTTTATAGGATCAAAATGATCTACTGCCAAGTACAAATATACGTTCTCACCCGTAGATTGTCTCTTTTCATCATACGTAAATGAATCAATTCTAGTTCTAATCCAATCCTTCTGAATAGAAGATTTCATACAGCTGTATATTTAACTCTAGCCTGCCATATTCTTTGTAGCTAGCCTGTGCTATGACGGAACCATGTAGATTATATTCAATTTCTCTCATCATTTAGAGTCCAATCAGCTATTTGATAATACGAGTAATACGAGGACACTCAGTGCGCCGAGATACCCACTCAATCTCAGAAAGCGGCAGGCAGTCGCATGATACATTTCATGATCGTGATGTAAGCTGCGCTTACGCTATTTTATATTCCCCTCACCCTGGCCCTCTCCCGCAAGGGGAGAGGGAATGCGGGGTTCGAACCCTGGCGTGAACAAGCCCTTGGGTGCCACACAGTAAGCTGATGTTTACGATGCGCTCAAAAAGTAGACGCCCTCTCCCCTTGGAGAGTGTTGTAAAAGCATGTCGCAAAAGTCGTAGGGTGTGGCGAGTCACGAACCGCATCATGATTTTCGATTATGTGCCAATATTTGGGTGAGATATTCCATCGTATATTTAAACCGATAGGTAACTCTTTTTGAATACGCGATAAAATTCGTGCTTGCGTAGGATGCGGTGAGCGGTGCGAACCGCATCAATAGTGGGGTGGCTCACAAACATCAATGATGCGGTTCGTACCTCACCACATCCTACATTTCATCCCTTAATGGCGGGACAGAGCACCACACTAGCTTATGGTCAGGCACTGAGTGCTGTTCCACCAGATCCCCCGTTGAACCTGCGAGATGATTTTTACCCATCAGGTATTGAAGATGAATGACAACCCCGCCGATGAAGAAACGAACTGCTCCGTCCACACCGAACCGGATCTCTCCGGAGTTGAGGTGGTGAAACTGCATCCTGAACCCACACTGCCGGACTATCTGGCGGCGATGAAGCAGGCAAATGGGGAGGCCGACCAACGCCTGGGCGAACACATGCTGCTCTCCTGGTACGACCGGGACCGGGATTTCGAATCCCCTCAGCATGCCAGCGAATGTCATCTAGATAGCGCTATACCTGGCTATGTGGATTATGGAATCTACCATGGCGCCACCCTGATGGTGGATATCGAAGAGGGTCGCTTTGTGTTTTTCTACCTGCCGGTGGATTTGTGAACAACGATAGTTTGGACACCCACTGTTATAGCAAAAATATAGTGGGTGTCCATGGTATCCCATCGCCCACATGGATGCCGACGTCATTACCATCGAAACCTCCCGCTCCGACATGGAGCTGCTGGATGCCTTTGATGCCTTTGATGACTTTGAATACCCCAATGACATTGGTCCAGGCGTCTACGATATCCATTCACCCAACATCCCTGAGGTGAGTCACATGGTTGATTTGATGGGCAAAGCCGCCAAGCGCACCCCCAAAGAACGACTCTGGGTTAACCCAGATTGCGGTTTGAAAACCCGCCAATGGGAAGAGGTCATCCCAGCCCTGAAAAACATGGTGGAGGCCGCCTCCATATTACGCCAAAACCACTGATCATGGATCGACGAAGCCAAGGAATGGCTTTAGACTATCTGAAACGATGACTGTCTCGATATCTGTTAAACCGATAGGTCACTCTTTTTGAAGTCGCGATAAAATTCGTGATTGCGTAGGATGCGGTGAGCGGTGCGAACCGCATCAATAGTGGGATGACTCACGAACATCCATGATGCGGTTCGTACCTCACCACATCCTACATTTCATCTCTTAATGGTGGGACAGAGCCCCACCCTATGACTTTTGCGACACCCTCCAAGGGGAGAGAGGGGATGCGGGGTTCAAACCCTGGCGTGAACAAGCCCTTGGGTGCCACACCGTAAGCTGATGTTTACGATGCGCTCGAAAGATAGTTTGGACACCCACTGTTATAGCAAAAATATAGTGGGTGTCCATGGTACCAATACCCCGGATTTCCAGTTGAATCCGCCCTCTTTCGCTGCTTTCCTGGCCTTCCAGCTTACTTCATATTTTTCTATTGCTGGGTAGAGATGTGTTAAATCCGTCGCTTTGCCAATCAGTCCAGAATAGCGTTGACCCCATCGACCGCCGTCACTCCAGTCGAGACATTCTGCTCAAGCTGCTGATGCACACCACTCAAGGGGGCCACATGGGCATCACGACCGCCCACGAAGCTCTGCTCGGCGACGATCACCCGATAGGCCTTGTTTAGTAGCATAGCCCGTTCCCTGGAGGGATAGAGAAGATAGCTGATATCACCTTTCAGCCTGTCAAGCGCGTCCTGGCGCAGCTTGCCGTCGGCGTCAAAAAAACGGCTCAGCACTTCCTCATTGGCGCGGAACTCGTCGCCAGCGCCGTTTTGCACCAGGTAGTGGGCGTACTCACTAACCCCATCAGGCCGTTGCGGATCCGCCACTCCAGTCAGTCCCTGCTGACTCCAGTGGGACCAACCGGCCAGGGTATCACTGGTATCACCAAACTTGCGGGAAAATGAAAAAACGGTGTCGGTGGTCGCGCCTATGCCACTGTGACACCCCATGCAGAAGAGACTCTCCTCCTTGGTCTGGGGACGCAGATCGCCATTGCGATCCTCGATGAAACCCTGGTAGCGCCAGCCCTGGGTAAACATCCCTTTCTCTATATCCCCTGATACCTGACGGATGGCATCCGGATCCAGAACCCGCTCCCTAACCTCCTGTTGGGCTGCCTGTTCCAATACGTAGTAGGGATACTCAGTGACCTTGCGCGCATAGCGCAGCTCCTTCATGCGTGCTGCCATGGCTATGCTGCCATCAGGGAGTGGATCGATATAGCGGACACTGTGAAGAAACTCGCTCCCCATTGGAAACAGGCCCGCCGCCGGGGTCACCTGACCCTTGTTTTGCAGTTCGCGGGCTCTGCCAACGAAGGAGATGTTGCGCCCCTCGGCTGGCGCCCAATCATAGGTAATATGATCGGCGCTCGCCAGTACACCATCCTTATCCAGGTCGACTCCCAGGAGCTGCTCATTGACCACATCGATAGGGATGTCGTGCTGTTTGATTAGGGCTTCGACGATGGCCAGATTGATCTTATAGATTCGCAGGTCGAACACCCCCTGGTCATTCTCCCGGAACTCCGCGCCAAGACGGATCAGTACATCGTCGGTGGAGCCATTGGTAGGCCAGAAGGTGCCAAGGAAGGGATAGTAGGCGAAGGCGCGCCAGCCAGTGTAGCCGCCACTGGGATCCCGGTCGAAGCCTTCAGCATCGAAATCAAAATAGCTATCGGGGATGTAGCCATTCCACTGACCGTCACCATGCAAATCCCAGTTGGCGGGCAAGTGGTGCAGCAGGTCGGCAAGAATAAGGCTACCATCCTCAGCGATGTAGTTACTGGTGCGCACATAGTCGAGAATCTCCTGGTCAGAAAGGGCATCGACCTGGTTGCTGCGATCCAGGAATAGGTTCGACCAGGGATTGACCAGAGCCGGACCTGGAAGACGATAGGCCGTTTGCAGGTCGCTATCGATCACATAGTTGGGTTCCTTTCCAGTGGTATGACAGGAATAGCAGGGATTGTGGACGTTATCGTTCTCATCGGTGGTCTTTGTATAGCATTGGGACGTAATGTAGGCGGTCGGATTCAGGACCCGGGAGTCGGTGACCGGGTAGTCTGCATCGTAGGGAAAGCGTGAGAGACGGGATGTCTCATCGTTTACCGTTTCGTGGCTGCTGTCGCCACTGGAACTGCCACCCCGGCAAGAGAGGAGCATACCAAGTGCGACGACAGTAAGGATAGTAGGAAGGTTGAGAAGAATGCGTGGCATAGAGCCTTACCTCCGATTTTGGGGAGTGAAACAGACAAAGGGGGCCGTACAATGCCGGCTCCCTGTACTGTCTCGGAGGCACACTTCACAGTGGTGTGCCTCCTAAGCGACGCTCGACAGCCGAATTACTGATCAAGGGCGGGAAAGGGTCCGATGTAACCGACGTAGGACTCAAAGTCCGAATCGCTGGCCGCCTTATCTGCGTCACTCTCACCGAACGGATGCTGGGTCACCATGGTAATGTAGCCATAACCATTCACGTTGCTGTGCCAGAATGGGGAGGTGGTCTCCGAACCGAACGGGGTGGTGGCAATGCGCTGCAGTTCCTGGCTTTTCACGTTGTAGGCCCAGAGCATATCATTCTGGTGATGACTGGTATCCTCGCCGATCAGCAGCATGCCGTACTTGGACAGATAGGAGAGATTGTCGGGCATGGAGATAGCGTTGACAGCGCAGTCGTTTTGCGACGATTCGAACGCGGTACCATCATAGGCAGTGCCGCCCAAGTATTGTCCCTCCAGGATACCGTACATGTTACCAACCACGTAGTTACTATCGATCTCGTTACCCTCGGAGTCCAGGGAACCGACAGCCACATTCAAGCCATAAACCGCACCACACCTGTTCTGCTCGGCAAGCTGGATATGATCGGGGCCACCCACATCGTGGGAGTCACTGCTCAGCATGCCCTTGGCAATCTCGGACATAGCCACATAGAGCACATTATTATCCGGATTGAAGGTGATGCCCTCTTCCTTGCGAAACTCAGTGGTGGCACCCAGGTAGGCGGCATAGAGACGGGTCTCCAGGCGTGAGGCCAACTGCGCCTGACCGCTCTTCAAACTGATGCACATCAGGCCGGAATCGTAGGTGTTGGTTGCGGTGTAACCTGTTGGGCAGGTGCCGGTAGCAGCATCAGTTGGATTAGCCTTATCAAACAGGGTTGAGAAGGTAACACTGGGTTCTGCCAAAGCTGCGGCGATCTCTGTGTCGCTGGCATGACCCAGGTTAATCCACTCGATGGAGGCGGAACCTGCGCCTTCAGCAGACTCTTGAATCCAGTGCGCAGCGTAGAGAGTGCCTGCACTGAGATCGGCGGCGGTATCGGCCACATACATAAAGAGACCGACGTTGGTCCCGTCATCTGACATGTAAACGGTACGCTGATCAGGCATAACATAAGCCAGTTCGTGAGCGAAACGGCCCATGCTGTAGTGTTTGGCAACATCGGTGGTGCCATCGGCGGAAGTAATGGTAATCTCCGGTATCCAGCCAAAGTAGTAACCGATATGAGCGGCGTTAGCGGCATTATTGGTTATGCCGTTGTACTCGGCGATGGTTGCGATATGGGTATCGTGCCAACCATCACAGGCGGCGTCACCGAACCAACAGGTCTCGGTGGTTGGCGCAGGATTGAAGCTACCCATCGGCGGTTCGTACTCTTCTGAGCCCAGATGGCTCTCCCAGGGTGTGGTCTGGCCGGCGCAGTTAACATAGGTGCCGTTGACTGCAGAGAAGTCAACCGGGCGGGTGGCCACAGCGCTGAGATTACCACTGCCATCCTGACTCAGCTCAGTGATATAGGCACCACCCTGGGCGCATTCCAGCTGAGTCACCGCGAATAGCTTGTCGCCAAAAGTCAGCATAGAGGTGTGGTCGGGACCACTGCCGTTGGTGCAAACCACATCATTGCCGGATGCATCCTTCTTGACACTGCCGTCCTTATTGATCAAAGCACCAAACTTAATGGTGTCGCTGGCACCACCACCGAGCAGGGGCATCTCTTCATTGGTACGCACCAGAGCGTTATAGCCGATCGCGTAGGTGGTCTGGTTAACCGTAACCTCAGCGGTGGCGCGATTCTGAGACTTCTGCACGTCGGTCGTGGGTACCGAGATGGGCGCAAAGCTCATGCTGTAGGCCAGCCCGTTCTCGCCGTTACAGACATATTGAGTCTCCTGCGCCTCACTCTCATCGAGCACTCCATTGCTGTTCGCATCGATCCCAGATGTCACTTCAATACCACCGTTGGAACAGCCGGGAATCGAGTCCAGGGTACGGGAAGCCGTCATTGTCGACGCCTGCCCCGAAGAGGAGGATGTGGAGGAATCATTGTTACAGCCGCTCAGAATGAGCATAGGGCCGATAATCGAAGCCGACACAAATAGGGCCATGGGTTTCTTCTGGAAGTGTACGGAATGAGACATGGAAACCTCAATAACTTGGTTGGTAAATTGAGCGGCAGATTATTAACCAAGATTGTGACGACACAGTGATGCGGTTATGACTGAACTATTACCTAACTGCGCGAAAATTCTCGTCATTCAGGGTGGGGATGAATAGCATAGTTAACTAAAAAGATCAGTTGGGCAGCGTGAAGGGTGCGTTTGTGGTGGTACAGGGCAAGGGTCGCTCCTGCTATTAGAAGGGAGCGGTCAACTGATTTTTTTAGGGTTACTCTTCCAGCTCCGATACCTTTGGCAAATCCAAATGCAGGCTGGTGTTGCTATTGCCCAACATCACCAGGTATCCGGTATGCCGTCCCGCCCCTTCCATGCTGTAGTCAAAGGCATAGACGCGGCGGATTTTAGGACCGGCCGGGGTCCATCGCAGTCCCAACCGATGCAGGGCTACCGTCTGGTCGAGTAGCTGCACCCCGTGACTATGACAAGCACGGCGGCCGACCTGCAGAGCATTTTCCCGAATGCGCAGGCTATCCCGCCAGAACCATAAGAGTAGCATCAGCAGTAGCAACAGATTCAGGGTGGAGTAATTCATAGCGGATCTATCCCAGTGGGACGGGTATATAATTTCTCGACAATCCCAATCCAGGGATGTGGTGGGTGATGTGTACTCACCAAGCTCTCTCTCAGGGAGCCGCTACTTTGAGATGGGAGAGCTGGACCGTCAGATAGGATTTCAGATTGGCGTAGCGGCTGCCACCAAGTCCACTGATACTTTTATAAATTTGAATCACTTGAGCCGGCATTCCATCGGTGCTCTGATCGAGCAATAGGTATTCCATATCAGTCTGCCTTCCAATGAGTAGCATTGATCCGAGTTGTTCATAATCAAAACTCATCTCTTGGTAGTTTCCATTGGACGGTTCGAGGCTAACATGGGCGACTGGAGCTTTTGCCTCAGTCATACTGTCTTTAATTCGATTCAATTCCGCACCGAATCTCGAGACCTGCTCAATAGGTAAAAGCATGTAGTGATCGGCCGTGGGGTCCTGCCAAAACGTATTCACGCCATTACTTGTCATTAACAGTTGGCGATAGTCGCTTTCGAATCGGGTTTGCAGGCGTTGTTCCGCTGCGAGGATGTCAGCCTCACTAGCCGGTTTCAGGAGGAGCCGATGGGGGGGCATTTGCTGATCCGGTTGATCCAAGGAGGAGAATTCCGATCCGAGTTCTGCCAGTAGTTCCGACGTGGTCTGCGAATGCTCCTCCTCGTGGGCAGTCTCAGCCTGCTGAATTTCATCGATACTGTGGAATAGTGTCTGAGTATACAATCTCTGAGTATACAATCGTAGTGCGGATGAGGTGCTGTATGCCACAACCGGAGGAACCAGAAACAGCGCCAAATAGCTGCCGAGCAGTAATCCGATGATCGCTGGTGCAGGGCGTTCCAGTTTAAGTGTACTCATAATTTCCCTGATCTCCGCCGCCTTCTTTTTCAATGGGCGATAGGATTTGGCGGTTTGATCCATAACTTGAATCACCGAAGCGACCAGACGTTCATCCTGAGTTATATTGCTCTCTTGATCCAGGCGGTTGAGGTTTTGATAGATTCGGCTTTTTCTCATCAGCTTAAGGCTGCCGAACAGGGGCAGCAACGCAAGACTGGCGAGCAACAGGGAATTGCTCATCCAACCCAATAGGAGCAATCCGGCGACACCCAACCACTCCAGGGCGATCATCAAACCGAAACGTTTATGGGAAATCAGTGTTTTAAGGAGCTGTCCCCCATCCAGGGGCATGAAAGGCAGCAGATTGAGATAGTTGACCGCGAGCAGAAGTATGGCCAGGAGGGGCAGAGTCTCGCCTTGCATGCCATTGAATGCAAGCAGAGCAGTACCAAGGATAATGCCCGGAAACGGCCCCATAAGACTCACGATAACCCGGTGAGAGGCCTTATAAGTGGTTTCTTGCCCAAAAGTGACGCCGCCAATCAAGGGGAGCATCAGGATCTGCAGGTTACGGTAACCGAGCATGCGCATGGCCAGCCAGTGGCCGAATTCATGAAACAGGATGACGCCAAGCAGCAGTGGGGCAGTTTGCCACTCCCAGAAGAGACCGCCAATCAGCATAAAGAGTATCGACGAAAACAGGAAAATCCCCAGCTGGGTGGTGAGTGGGGGTGGTAACGAATTGGCCAACTGCCAGTTATGAAACAGATATGCGGCACGATCGACAGGCAGGGGTGAAAATTCACGGGGAGGATTCTGTTCACGTCCCGTGAAAAAACGCATGATGAATCGCACTGCGACCCTTAAGGTGGGGGTAGCGCTTCCATCGGCCTGGCGCTTGATATACTGATTGCGCAAATACCAGCGGATTATCTTTTTTTCATAGTAGTTCGCCAGTTTGAAGGTCCAGCGCTTCTCTCCATGTTCCCGGGCGTTATCCTGCCACTCAATTGCAAGTCTTTGCATCTCCTGGCAATGAACCTGAAACTGCTCGGAGACAGAGTCGTCCTCGGCATTAATCACCACAACCCGGTCTTTTGGCGGGCGGGGAAACAGTTCGAGCATCCGGTTGGCGGTAACCAGAATTCTCTTTTTCTGACTGATTGAAAGAAATACGACCTGACAACGGTCGGTTGAAAATACACTATGTGGCGGATGAACCCGGGCGATAACGGGCTTTTGTGGATGGTGGTACAGGCGAACTAGCGGCGCATGCATACCAGGTAGAGGTGGTTGGGTTTGCACGCTCGCCCAATAGCCAGCTGAAAAACCGAGATTCATCAAAGCCCGGTCGGCCTGAGTGAACAAGTCCTGTACCACATCAGGTGGTTGCGCGAGCACGATGGATTTATATTGTAATGACTCGGGGATTCGATGCGCCAGAATCATACGAAGAAACTGGGCTAGAATCAGCAGTACTACGGTAGAGATTATCAGTAGCAGGTCGATCATCCTGGGGTCTCTTGATTACACGGGCCATGGTTTTTTAGAATTTGCCGCCGAGTCCCTTGTAGGCTTCGCAACCGGCCTGGATTGCCTTGTTCATCGCCGAGGCCATCAACATAGTATTTTAGGCGGCGATGGCGGTGTTCACCAGCCCCCCGTCACTATCCCATTCCATGGCCACAGCGGCATCCACCAGTACCCAGGCGTTTTGACGGTTATGGATGCCTAGTCCCGAGCTAATCGGAGCCACGAGGAGCCCGCAACACAGCCCATCTCTTCGAACCGCTTGGTGACGATCTCGGCGCCACTAGTGTGGTGCTTCATACAAATTGACGATTATAGAAGCACCACACTAGCCAGGATGGCCTCGTAGGTCCGCTCCATGTCCCAGTATCTCCCGGTTTCGACCAGGAGCCGGGAGGTGAATTCGCGTTCAGCGACGCTGAAACGGTTTGACTGTTTTTGTTCTAACATCGGATTATCTTTGGAGTTTGACCTGATCAGTGATGCAGGATGGAGTTAAGCGGATTCATCAACCACCGCCGACGGCGTGAATGATCTCAACCCGGTCCTGCTCTTGCAACCGGTGACTTAGAAATGTGCTACGATGTTTGCAGACACTCTTCGAGTTACCTTTGACTCAACGGCGCTTCTACACCTTTACGGCTTCGCCAAAGTTGCCCTGGTCGCTGATTCCCGAACCGACCATTAAGGGCTGCCTGCTGTTGGCCCTGGATGACTACATCAATCCAAAAACCAGCAAAAAGATTTTCCTGATTACGCCTTCAGTACACTATTTGTTTGTTATGTGTTCGACTCGTTCTTAATTTTTGTAGAAATATTTCCAATGCTTCCCATGTTTTCTTGAATTATGAATAACTGCTTTAATCCTCGCTTAACTCTATTTTTAGATGCTTCACCAGACTTTACATACACCTTGAACGCAAGAGCGGCCGTGTTAATTTCTGACTTAAACGCTTGTAACTCATTGACCGAAAAGTGCTTATATTTCGCACACTCTTGACTTTCCCAACCACCAGACTGATCAGTTTTCAATTCAATCAAACAATCAATAGCAAGTTCTTTGTATTCATCAGAGGATCTTGCCATATCTCGGAGTTTCCCCACTTCATCTGCAAATGATGTTGAATAACCCGCGATGGCAACAACTGCCAGTAGCATTCTTATTTTCATGTCTCGCCTTACATGTATGGAAAGATATCCTTATATCACTTTAATCGACATAATTACAATAACTTAACTTCTTATCTCGTTATGCATTCTCAAAAACTTGTAACAGTGGCACACTGTAGATTTTGAAGAAAACACCCGGATATCCCATGATAGATCATTCCTACACTCCGATTGCCTGTGGTTTGCACGAAAACTACCAGTATGCCGTTATGAAGAAAGCCGAGCTCTACTTGCGTTGGCGGAATGTAAAGGATCGGATTTGTGAGGCCAGGGTACTGCCCGTTGATGTGTTCACTCGTGACGGTGGGGAGTATCTGCAGGTGGAAGCGGGTGATGGAACTATCTACACGATTCGTCTTGACTGTATAGAGGCTGCCCATTGGGCAAGTGATGGTCAGTCCCTGAATTCAATCCGTTGAACTCACGGATTCTTGTTTAAAATTTAGAGTATGATTCCCAACCAGAAGATCTTTGCGTTCGGCGGCGTCACAAATGGCAAGCAGCTTTTTCATAAGTTTTGAAAGTATATCGAGTACCTCACCTCTTAGTAGGGCTATTGCTCAACCAAGTTACCCTGAACAGCAAAAATCGTAGGGTGGGTAGTTGATAGCTGGACATGTTGGGGTTCGCGGCTACTTATCAACCTGTCGTAAGCACGGGATAACTGCAACCCAAGCATTAACTCTACTTTTTTCAGGGAAAGAATCCTGATTTTATGAATGAAGGTGCTGAATAGTTGCAAATAGATTAAGATAAAAGGATAAAAAATGATTACATTAGAAAAATTTGAAATAGAAGAAAGAAAAAAAGCGCTTGTAAATAATTTTGTGAATAGCAACGCTAAAAAATATATTATGGGAATAAGTAGAGATGGTTATGCAAAAGGATTAAGTAATATAGTTGATATCAATGGTTTTATTGATGATTTTACAAATAGTAAGTTTTTCCTCAATAAGCCGATCGTAAAAACGGCTGATTTAGAAAAAGATAGCTTGATAGTTGTTTGTTCAACTGTAAGAACAAGAACGGCTGTCCAGAAATTACACGAAATGGGATTTATAAATGTAATATCTTATCCAGAGTTTTACAAATATATAGACAACCATCAAATAAAATTAAGAATTTTATCAGATTTTGATAAGGAATATAGCCAACATAGTGAGAAATATGATCTTATTCATAGTCGCTTAAAAGATACGTTATCAAAAGAAACTTTTATATCTTTATTGAATTATAGATCTACAGCTAATTTAGAATATATGAAAAATTTTATTTTTGATCCTAAAGGACAATATTTCGAAGACTTTTTAAAACTACAAGAAGAAGTATTTATAGATGCAGGCGGTTTTGATGGACAAACATCGATCGAATTCATCAAACATTGCCCAAACTATAAAGCTGTTTATATTATTGAACCATCAAAAGAAAGTTTAGAAATAATAAAAAATAATTTAAAAAACTTTAAAAATATAAATTTTATTTCAAAAGGTTTATCAAACAAACAAGATACTTTAAAATTTGATATGGAATCAGGAAGTGCAAGTAGTATTTCAGAAAATGGAACAGTGTCGATTGAAGTAGATACACTGGATACACTGGTAGAAGAAAAAGTTACATTTATAAAAGTGGATATAGAAGGTGCTGAAGGATTAGCAATAGAAGGTATGAAACACCACATTCTCAAGGATCATCCAAAAATGGCTATAAGCGTTTACCATAAAGTCGATGATTTTTGGAAAATACCGGAACAAATTTTTTCTATACGAGATGATTATGATATATATATGAGACATTATACTGAAGGTACAGATGAAACAGTGATGTTTTTCATGCCGAAATAGGTTTAAGATAGACTAGGACAGGCTGACTCTGACATACAGTTCCATCCACCACCTCATAACTAGTGCCCGTCCATAAACAGGCAATTTTTGAAGAATACCGCCAAATGTTGAAAATCTATAATTGACCAAATAGATCGGAA
>JARRQF010000084.1:0-12156 GCA_037382065.1 Candidatus Thiodiazotropha sp.
ACTTCCTTCGGGCGTTGCGCGCCTTGGAAAGGGAGAAGCCATTCCCGGCGGCACGCGCCTAGCGGCTAACCGCTTAGCGTCACGCTATCATCGTCAATTTGTATGAAGCACCACACTAGTTACAGCATATAAATTTATAGAGGGAATTGTGATGAATATCGAAGGGAACATCCGCTTAAACCAATTGGAGAAATCCCGTGAAATCTTACCGCAATCTACAGGACAGACACTTTTTCAGCAAACTATTCAAAGTCATCAACGTGAGGAGTTAGTCACGCGTAGGTTTGAAAGCGTCGCGCAAGAAAAGGCCATCGAACTGGCTGACGATTTTATCGATGCTGCTGGCCAGGAAGGGGTCGACTAGTATTGACTACACAGACTCTAAAGGAGAAAGATCTACCCGCGCTTGGCCAGGTTCCATTGTGCAGGTCCAGTCCAAATCCCAAGACTTTAATCAGTTCACGGTTGAACAAAAAATTGATGCGCTTCAGGCATTAATGGAGGATGAAGAGAATCCAGAACAATTAAAGATACTTGAGTTATTGGAAAGCATCGATAATCGAGCTGATATGCAACATATCCTTGCAGAAGCCGGTGGGGTACGAAATGTCTTCAGGCAGCTAGGTAAACAGGCCAATAACCTAATCAATCACCTCAATAGTATGGGGCCTGAAGGCCATAAAATGATTCTTGATATTGCTGTCAATTTTCAAGGCGCAAAACACTCCTTAGTTTTTAATCTAAAAAATAGCACGGCTGAATTTATCAATAGATATGTGGATCGCAATGTACTGTCCCATGCCACAATCGACGAAAAAGTCAAATTGATAAATCAATTGTTTACACGAGGTGGCCTCCCTAGGAATTGTATTGATGCGATGTCACGCATCGGTGCAAGTATCGAATCAGCAGAGGATATGGCCTATTTGATCAATAACATGGATGATCATGTTTTGAATGATGCCACAGTTGAGCAAAAAACCTATGTTTTAAAGTTGCTGATGAGTCATGGGGCATCCAATACCTCACAAAACGATATCAAAGAGGCAGTATTAAAGCTGCTTACTGATCCAGTCATGTCGGTCGAGATATATAAAAACCTAGGTGACCAAGGCGCAGAGATGATTCAATATCTCAAGGCAATGGGGCCAGATGGTTGCAAGGTCATTGTTGCTATGGCTGCTGACGGTTTCACAGACTTTAATAATTACAATGAGTTCATTAGTAAATATATTGACGCTGATGTGCTTGCTCAGGCAAGCAGCGAAGATAAGGCACATATTATCAATTGTCTTAGTTGTAAGAATGGCCTTGATGCCGATGGCATTAATATACTAACCCGTATCGGCGGATCGATCGGCTCAATCAATGAGATGAGTGATGTCATCAATCATATCGATGACAATATTTTGAGCAGTGCTACACCTGACCAAAGAAGCTATATTCTCAAAAATCTCACCGGCCAGGGAAATTTGGAGTATTTACCTAAAATACCTGGACCGTTTAAAAAGATCCATTTACAAACAGCTATAACCAAGCTTCTGACAAGTATTGATAGTTCAAAAGAGATGAACCAGGTCTTAGCGAATGCAGGTGGTATCGATAATGTGCTCGCCAAGCTGACAGATAGATCTCAAGTAACTGAGCTTATCGAACATTTATCTGCTCTTGGTGAAGATCAGGATGCCTTGATTCTCGATATCGTCAGAAAATCCAATCAAACCGATCCTGGTTTTGACACTAGCTTAACAATGTTATTGTATGCTACAGATTTTAAGAGATTGAGCCGAGAAGAGAGGTTGGCGGTAATTTGCCAGATCAGCAATTACCCTAAAAAGGAAGTTGCTGAAAACCTTAGGAGACTTATTCATAAATCGTGGTTTACCGATTCCAGTCTGGCAGACAAGCAGCGGTCATTGAAGGCCATCGCTAGTTTGACTGTTTATCCTGGCGATGAAGGGATAATCGACAATACCCTGAATCGAATTTTAGACCGATCGTCTAATTATACGCTTACTTGGCTGAGTTATAAAGGAATGAAATATGGTACTGCTCTGAATGGCAAAATTACCCTAAATCTAAATATTATTTCGGCAGATAATGACCGAGTGGATTTTTCTAAAGATAAAATTAGACATTTGATTACACACACAATTGCACATGAGGTAAATCATTGTGTTAATGGTGATCGTTCGGCAAAGACGTATGAATATTTTTTAGAAGAGTATCGAGCCTATTATGTTGGATTTATGGCCGAGTATGGCAGAGCTCCCACTCGTGCAGAGATGGCGAAACGAGTTCTGGTCTTCGTTCAAGATAACGATGCTTATAACAAAATATGGGATGCATTGCAGAATGATAGGCAGGGGGATATGATGTTAAATTTTATCAATCGCTTTCTTGGTCGGAATGATGTAACACGAGCTAACGTTGCTGAGTGCGTAAACGCAGCAAAAAATGATCATAACGACACAACAACTGCGATAATGCCTGGATATTTCGATGATATGGATAACTGATCAAAAGGGCCATATCACTGAATTTTCGTTCAATTTAATTTAAGAGATAGGGATGGCGTATGAATAGGGAATATACTAGAGTAGTAGAACAAAAAATATTTGTTAAGTTAGCAATTATTTCACTCTTATTGACTGGCTGCGGTAGTGGCAGCAATGACAACCAGAATAGCGAAGTCAACACAGCATTGGAATCGATTAAGCTATCGGAGAATATATGGACACCGCAGCAATGTGAGATAGATGATGAAGCTAAAGAATACCACAAGCTACTCTATCAGTTTGCTATAAACGGCAGTGCCAAGCTAGGGCGTCAGTACTACAAAGACAGTGACTGCACGATAAAAGGCGAACGTGTCTTACCTATTGATGTTGGCTGGCGATATACTGAATCAGACCCTATGACGCTTGAAGATGGAATCCAAGGCGTAGGTATCAGTTTTGATAAGTCTGGCAAAGTGGTAGATGGATACTACGCAATTAGCGAATCAAATCTCTTGTGCTTTTCCTATAATTTGGCATTTTTACAGAGTGGAACTGACGAGAGTAGCTCGACTGCAATTGACTATGATCACTGTCTAAGGCTAGAAGTAGATAGTGAAATAGAAGAGGACGATACCATGATAAATCAGGAAAAATTAGTATGGAACTATTTAAAAGAGGAAGGATGGCCAATGGATACGGCAACAGTAAGATCAAATAATAATATTGATATTCCTAATTGTTCTTTCTTTTATGCCGATAAAAATATTGAACTTGATAGCGTGGCTTCTACTATTGGTATTACGAGTAAAAGTCAGATTATCACTATGTTTGATCCGGAAGTGGTTTCAAAAGTACTCAGTGTGATACCCGATGTTAACTCAGTTACAGCAGAGAATTGGGCAGAGTTATTAACAAGGTTTTCCCCTAAGCTTGGTCCTGGATCTATCTGCCTTGAATCGTGTTACGGTTATCCGACTAAGTTTGAAGATGCAGGCGTGGAGTTTGTAGCGCCAGAATTAACAAATACTAATAGTGGTTTCAGTTTACATTTTTTTATGGAGGAGTATGAAACTTCAGCTGTTTATGAGGTCTTTATTGACATAGAAAACGGCTTTATTAAAGAAGCGGAAATGAAATTTGTTTTTGAATAGATCACATTTCGGTGCATCAATTATTTGCAGCTAACACTATTGGGTAGTCGGCCAACTCAAACAGCTTACTCAAGTTTCGGACTTCAAATTCAGCAAAATCTCACGCATAATATATAGAGATGCCCACTCAACCTTAGAAAGGGGCTGGAATTCGCATGATACATTTCATGATAGTGGTGTAAGCTGCGCTTACGCTATTTTATATTCCCCTCACCCTGGCCCTCTCCCGCAAGGGAGGGTGTCGCAAAAGTCATAGGGTGGGGTTCTGTCCCACCATTAAGGGATGAAATGTAGGATGTGGTGAGGTACGAACCGCATCATGGATGCTCGTGAGCCACCCCACTATTGATGCGGTTCGCACCACTCACCGCATCCTACGCAATCACGGACTTTATCGCGACTTCAAAAAGAGTGACCTATCGGTTTAAAAACACCATGGAATATCTCACTCAAATATTGGCACATGATCGAAAATCATGATGCGCTTCGTACCTCACCACATCCTACGACTTTTGCGAATATTCGCGGCATGCTTTTACAACACCCTCCAAGGCAGGGCAACCGCACTACGTTGATCTTATGGGACTCGTTGAGATACCCACTCAATCTCAGAAAGCGCCAAGCATTCGTATGACACATTTCATGATAGTGATGTAAGCTGCGCTTACGCTATTTTATATCCCCCTCATCCTGGCCCTCTCCCGCAAGGGGAGAGGGGATGCGGGGTTCGAACCCTAGCGTGAACAAGCCCTTGGTTGCCATACAGTAATCTGATGTTTACAATGCGTTTGAAAAGTACACTCCCTCTCCCCTTGGGGGGTGTCGCAAAAGTCATAGGGTGGAGTTCTGTCCCACCATTAAGGAATGAAATGCAGGACGTGGTGAGGTACGAACTGCATCATGGATGTTCGTGTGCCACCGCACTATTGATTGCTATTCAGATGGCCATGGCTGGCGAATTCAATTTAGGGAGATGAGTAGTTACCAAAAAATTGGTTTTCGGGCCTTTTTTAGTAAAGTTAACGGGACAGCAGTAACTGTATTTACATCTTGCTGGCCCCGGAAAACAATTCTGAGCTTTTTAGTGACGGCATTACAAGCTATCATGTTACTTGGGGCAGCCTCGATTATGAACGCACGCCAAGATTTTCTAGAGATCAGGCGCACATTATACGGTACCGATGCACCCTTAATGGGGTCGAGGTTACTCGACTTTGTTATGCATAAAGAATCTATTTTTGAATTGAAAACTAACAGACAGCTAAGCCATGTTAATAACTTCCGGCATACCGTTAGATTAGGTATTCTGTAAGCGAAACGGTAGACCTTTGGGCATTTTATCGAAAGGTTCCCAGCAAAAGGGGGCAGGGAGCAGACTATCTGGTACGGCCTTTCTCGTTCAGGCTGATAACGAAATTAATGATTAGGAAAATCGATATAGTTATTGGCGTCATTAAGAATGAAGAAATACATAGAGACTACAGCACATAATAATAGCATTGTATTCATTCACCACCGCCCACTCGGACCTCGCTGTCGCTCGGCCCCACATGCTCATCGTTAGATACTACGAGTAATTATGATCTCAGGTACATTGAAACAATACTATATAGCTGTTGCCCGCTTGGAAAATCCCGAGGAGTATGAAGGCCTGCCTGACCTAGAGTCTAAGCATCGTCGAATTAGAATATGGAGGTATCCCTCATTTGAGACTATTTCATCATGGACAGTTTTTGGTTTAGGCAAAGAACTAGTTTTAAGGCGATTAGAGTGGGATCGATTTACCGAGTTTCCATCGCAAACGGAGTTACATGAACTATATGCTTGCGAAGCAAAAATAGACGAAGCTCAATTTGAATCGATTATGTCCGACTTATCAAAGATTGAATTTAGGCCTTTAATAGAAGATCAAGCAATAATGTGCGATGGCACTGAATACGGTATCGAAGTTGGACATGGAGCCTATTCTAGAAACATAAGTTGGCATTCAGGCCCACCAGACGGTTGGGAAAAGCTATCTGAGTGGCATGAACAAACCATTATAAAATTAGATAGGAATCTACCTGAAAGCACATGCAGAGCGAGAGAGAAAAATAGCTAACAAGAGTCTTCCTTATTTTGAGAGCAGCAAAGTGGTAACTATTTGTAGCCAGGAAAAGCTAAATATTGAAAACTAAACATAAATATGTATAACGAAACAATGGATCCCTAATCATGTGGGCAGAACATGCCCCGCGAAAACTTATAAACCTGCGAAAGCTTGTGAGAAAAAGGGGGTGATTTTAAGCAATCACAGTAACTACCCACCCCAGGGCAATTGCACTACGTTGATCTTATGGGACTCGTCGAAATACCCACTCAATCTCAGAAAGCGGCAGGCATTCGCATGACACATTTCATGATAATGGTGTAAGCTGCACTTACGCTATTTTATATTCCCCTCACCCTGGCCATCTCCCGCAAGGAGAGAGGGGATGCGGGGTTTGAACCCTGGCGTGAACAAGCCCTTGGGTGCCACACAGTAAGCTGATATTTACGATGTGCTCGAAAAGTAGACTCCCTCTCCCCTTGCGGGAGAGGGCCGGGGTGAGGGGGATCCAATAACCGCTGAACTTGCTAAACTTCTCAATCAAAACGAAATGCTTTGTAACATTTTTGTGGCGATTTATTTCTATTATGTACGAAAACGAATCCTTTGTAGTGCAATTGCCCTGCTACCCACCCCAAGCTGAATAGGTAGACAATACCGACATTACCACCGCAAAAGATCGCGCACACATATTGGCACATAACCGAAAAGCAAGATGCGGTTCGTGCCTCACCACAGGTTACAAATTCGCAACGTTTATTCACCTCCCTACCCTTCTTCCGAAGGGATAGGAGACGCTTTTGCGTCTGCCCATTGCCTGATATCCTATACCATCTAATAACTCATAAAACACCCTAGCAAAGCTATAATGAGCGCACACATGCCAAGAGAGATGAGAGCCTAGCATCGTGCGTCCCTTCTCCCCCCGGAGGGTGTTGTAATAGCATGCCGCGAATATTCGCAAAAGTCGTAGGATGTGGTAAGGTACAAACCACATCATGATTTTCGATCATATGCCAATATTTGAGTGAGATATTCCATGGTATTTTTAAACCGATAGGTCACTCTTTTTGAAGTCGCGATAAAATTCGTAATTGCGTAGGATGCGGTGAGTGGTGCGAACCGCATCAATAGTGCAATGGCTCACGAACATCCATGATACGGTTCGTACCTCACCACATCCTACATTTCATCCCTTAATGGTGGGACAGAGCCCCACCCTGCGACTTTTGCGACACCCTCCCCCGGAAGAAGGACAGGATGAGGGGAGTAGAGAACCAATTGAAATACTACCCCTACTTTAGCTAATTGAAACGTTAAATTTCAGGAGTAACAGATGACTTTACCAAAAAAAGGATTAAGAAAAATAGAATTAGAAGGTAAACAGTATGGATGGCTAATCCGACGAAAACCCACATATCGCCAAGCCATTCTTGAAAGCACTATGACCATAGCGATACAAGAAATTAATTGCCTTACTCCAAAGGTACTACATGTCGAATTGAATGTAAGCAGGCCTGATAATTGGATATCAAAGCATCAAACTCAGATTACTTCGGCAACCATAAAAAATATTATTACCGAGGCAAGGAAAAGTGGTTGGGTATATGATAAAGGTGGTTCTGCATTTGAATATAGTTACGGTGTTATTAGAGATTCGTAACCACTTACCCCTTTCAGTAAAAAATATCTCGAAAATCACATAACAGGATTTTTACAGAGGTAAAACATTTCCGTTTTAGATAGATGGGCTATATTAATCCGGACGCGCAAAGTCACCTTTTTAAGAAGATCTATTAGCTCTATTTTCTGGCGCATCTTCGCCCATAACAATCGGCTTGCCGTCCCGCCAGATCACAGAGTACTGCCCCAGGCGCCGCTTTTTTTCCAGAGTCTTGGCAACCGCCTGGCGCAGCGCTTCCAACTGTCGCTGACCTTGTGGAGAGGGGGCGGATTTTTGTTTGATGTTCATCTATTAGTAGCCTTAATTAGAAGCTGGTAGTCGTCATCATGCATAATATCGCGATCACTTCCGCGCTGCTCAAAAACAAGCACCGGACTTTCCCCTGCGTTCATAAAGCAAACACAGCTATCGACGCAGATGCTGAAATCATTAAGCAAATGATGCAAGCTGCGGGGAAATCGTCGCTCAACATCCGTAATCGGAATATTGTGCCCGCCGTGTGCGACCCGTTCGGCCACGCGCAGTTTTGACATTTCAACGCTGGGCAGAGCCAGATAGATTAGCTCTACTCGCCAACCATCGGCACGCAACCGTTCTATAAGCCGAAGATAGGCCTGCCCCGCCAAGGTAGTTTCAAAGGCAAAGTCTTCGCGAGCCTTTATGCACTCTTCGATTTCCCGCAGAAAGATACGACTGGCGGCCATCAGCTTTCGTTCTAGTGCCAATGGCGAGATGCCTGCCGCAATTAGGTCGGCGTTAATGAAATGGGTGCAACCCACCACCTGCGGCAGATACTCCAGCGCAAAGGTGGTTTTTCCTGCACCATTGGGGCCTGCGATAATCCAGCAGGTGGGAGTAAATTTATTGGTTTTCATCTCATGCTTTGGCTTTTAATCACTGATACCTATTCCCTTGGAACCTGACAGGTCAATTTGATATCCTCCCCCAGCTAAAGCAGGGGGATTCCTACGGCGCTTCGGCATTGCCTTTACTGGACTTGGAGATATTGCCAATCTGCAACTCTTCTATACACACCACCGCGTGGTTTTTGCTGATCGTGTGTGAGGCTTTGAGTTGCTTCATCCCTGCATGATACTTTGGCCCATGGAATAAAACAACGATATGAAACACGGCAGGCACGGCCTATTCTTGATGCACGTTCATTTGTTTCTATTATGCACGAAAACGAGTCCTTTGTAGTGCAATTGTCCTGTTTCAACCTTCCTGTCGCCCTTAATGTAATGGGTAGACACAACCTCTAGCATAATATAGTTTAAGCGCCTTCATCACAGAGTATCATTTGGATATGAGAGCCACACTAGACCATCTACCTGAACCGAGGCAGCAAGAGATCCAAACCATCGTCGATCTCTTACAGGATGAGTTCAAGCGCGTCTGCAACAATAAAACCTCTGTGGAAAATTTCCGCTTCTGGACTCAAGTTGAGGAGCGCATTCAGAAAGAGATCACAGCGCCATTCAGCCCTATCGTCCACAGCCTGAGGGATGTCAACGCCCAGCTCAAGGAGGGCCACTATCTCTTCAAAGATATCCGGCAGGATGGAGTTCTGCTTTATGATGGCAATCATAAAGCCCTGGTAGCGCCCAGGAACCTCTCACCTTGACACGGGCGAATAATTTTACTGAGGAGCCGGATACAGTAGTTCCGCACATCCGAATCTGTGTCGGGGCCGCCGGGTAACTGGCGGTCCTATGACGACGGCAAGAAAAACTTGATACTCAAGGGGGCACGATTAATGTCTTTAAAAGGCAAAGCTAAGGAAGTTTTGAAAATAATAGAAGAAGGTGGATTTTATAACATTGAAGAGAAATGGATCGATATCCATGATCAAATAGACTATTCCGTTAAAAATTCCAAGACGTATACTCCAGAGCAGTTTAACGAGTTAACGACACCTATGGTTGAAGGTAACGGCAAACTAAATATCATAGTTACAGAAGAAACGACACAAATTGCCGCAAGTAGATTATATAAAGAGGGTTATGAAGATCTTGTACTCTTAAATTTTGCCTCCGCAAAAAACGCAGGGGGTGGTTTCATAAATGGTGCAAAAGCACAAGAGGAAGATCTAGCTCGCTGTTCTACGCTTTATAAATGCCTATTATCTCAGTCAGAATACTATGAAGCTAATCGAAACCAGGATTCAATGCTCTATACTGACCATGTAATATATAGCCCGAAAATACCGTGGTTTCGAACTAGAAGTCGAGACCTACCAAATGAAATATATTTTTCATCTGTAATAACCGCTCCTGCACCTAATGCCAATCAAGCCATTAGGCATGGTGAAAGACCGGAGGCAGTTAGTAGAGCTCTTAAAAGACGTTGTGGTCAAGTTTTGGGGGTTGCTAGAGATAATGGTCATGCAAACATAATTCTGGGTGCATGGGGTTGTGGTGTGTTTGGTAACGATCCTGTCAATGTTGCAAAGTCATTCAGCTATTGGCTTAAATCTCCAGCTTTTTCATCATCATTCAAGAATGTACTATTTGCGGTGTACGATAAATCAAAAACAAAGAGCACATATAAAGCTTTTAAGGATGAATTCGAGATTGCCTAATCGGGGAGGTGATTTTGTGATGCGCCGAGCACCTATCTGATAGCCTTTATCATTATGTCATTGAATAAATATGGAATTATCTGAATTAGTAGAAAATACTGAAAAGTTAATTAAAGTGGGCTCGTTTTCGTGCATAATAGAAACAAATCGCCATAAAAATATTGCAAAGCATTTCGTTCATCCTGGTATTTAATTCCCTGATGATAGCTTGCGATGTCTCAATAAAATAGCCTCTGCACGAGCGCCAAGGAATACGTAGATACCAAGACCAATCAGTAATCCCACAGCGGTCAGCATCATGTAGACTGCTGCTATCAAGTGCTCACCATCTCCAAGTACTGCCTTGAACATCAGCAACAGTGCTTCAATGGAAACAGCAATGAGAATTGCTGCAATGAACCTGGTAATGGTACGTCGGGTGGAGCTGTGACGGAAAATATCCTTATGGGCAAGAATCTCTTCCTCAAGTACTGTTTTGCCTAAATCAAAAATTGCGAGCGCAAGAGTTAGAAAGATAACTATACCGAAAGGCTTTAGGTGGAGATCAGTATTTTGACTGCTAGTGATCATGATATAGACTTCGTGGAATGCACCATAAAGTAACACGGCAACTACCGTGAATAGACCAACTACAATTATGCTGTAAATGGTTCTGAAAACGGGAAGGAAACGACGCCTGCTGCTATCTCCCATAAGAAATTCAATGGTTTCACCAAGATCGATATCAAGGATAAGGTAGCCTGAGAAGTTACCATTATCATCGTGCCATTTGAGTGCGGCAGAGATACATAAATTGCGACTATCCATTGATAGATAGGGCTCAGTAACAACCACGCCATCGTTCTGTTTAGCAAGTAAGTAGTATGGACGTTGGCTTCGGTCTCTGCCTCTGCCTTTACCTAAGACTGCCTCATAGGATTCGGTTTTTTTACCCGATTCATTGAAACTAGTTTGAATGCCTTGGCTATCTATGGTAAAGATTTGCTCTACAAAAGGATAGAAAGAGACAATATCTGTGATTGCTTGTCGCAGCGCGATTGGATCAGTAAACAGTTGTTCATTTATAACGCCTGTAAGAATTGAGGCAAGCAGCTCACGAATTGCCTTTCGGTGTTCGTGATAACGTTCAATATTAGCGATATAGCTCATTGTAGCCATAGTAGAGGTTTAGTCCATGTTGATTATTTATCATATTTAATGCATTTGGTATGCCAGTTATTATGTTGAGATCTAAGTACAATGCTTTATTGAGCAGTCCGAACTGGCACTAAATGTACTGTAAAATGAAATTACCCATACAAAACAATTTGTTAGAAGATAAGTTACAGAATAGAAAAATATTCTGAGAGTATTTGATTTATAAAATGGGGGGCTTAGGTAGAAAGTTAAAATGTCCAACTTGGCGCATAAATGAATAGGAATTATTTACTGTGCTACATAACGGGGAGTTAATCAGAAACCTGCTATTAGAATGGAGCGGTCAACTGATTTTTTTAGGTTCAAGCCCGTTGGTTGGCTCGCCATACAGATTGCTCCACCTTAACACTTCCGCATTAGGCAGCCATGGCTTTTACTTCCCCGCCTATCTCAGTTTATTACCTCCCTGAGCAGGGGATAGGCTATCCGCCTGAATCGAGCAATTGGCGGTGGCGGGACTTTCACCCTCCTAGATTCTCAGCTTTGTCGGCTGCTCCGCTGTCCATATATGTTCTGTATCTTATTATTGCTTAAATCTGGGTGACAAAAGACCTGCATCTTTGAAACACTTGATTTGATCAGATGTTAGCTTACCCATAGAGGCTGGATATCTGTCCATGGTCTCTGCAATATGAGCAAATATTTGTTCATCGGACAGGGTTTCATCTTTGTACCAGCCACAGTGAAAAAGCACCTTTTGCAACACAAGCTTCTCTGTTATCGAGCGATAGTCAAGGACCGCTTGAAAAAGAAGTGGCGTGGGCAGTTGCCAGCGCATAGCCCTCATTGCTTCTGAGAATATAAGTTCATTTCTCAGATCTTCTTCCTCCCATAAATAGACAAGACGCCGCACTAGCTGCCCATAGTCCTTTGAGTCTATCGGCGTCTCTGTGAAGGCGCTACCCAATGGGGCCAATGGGGGTGGTGCTATTTGTCCTGGTTCAACAGCCAGT
>JARRQF010000085.1:0-18035 GCA_037382065.1 Candidatus Thiodiazotropha sp.
GAGTTACCTATCGGTTTAAAAATACCATGGAATATCTCACTCAAATATTGCCACATGATCGAAAATCATGATGCGGTTCGTACCTCACCACATCCTACGACTTTTGCGAATATTTACGGCATGCTTTTACAACACCCTCCCTTGCGGGAGAGGGCCAGGGTGAGGGGGATATAAAATAGCGTAAGCGCAGCTTACATCACGATCATCCTAAAAAAATCAGTTGACCGCTCCATGCTAATAACAGGTATCTGATTTTGAAGAAAATAGCTTTGATGGTTATGCTCACCTACTAGTGTGGTGAAACAGGCGTGTTAGCGACTGTGACCACTAGATTGGATAATTAATTTTTTCGAGCCCCTTATGCCTTAACTGCTGCAGAGTTCCTAGCCTCCTTTCTCGTTGTCGCAATCAACGAGAACCAGATGGGATACGCCGTGTTTGATCGCAATTACACCCAGTAGCCTCAAATGGTGAGAGACCAAACGTACGGTAACCCAATTGGAAGAGTCTACACCAAAAACACTCCCGATCTCCGACACGAGCAGATCTGGTTTATCGAGAAAACGTTCAAATAGCTTTTTCATCATAGAATTCACGGGGCGGAAACTACGGTCTACTGTGAAAATACCATCAGAGCCTCCACGACTCTGTGATGCCTTGGAGTCGAATCCATATTCGGCATTTTTTAGAGCCGTGCACATGGCTGAAGACTTCCAAAGTCGCTCCTTTTTGCAGCGTTTCCGTAGCCGTTCAGTAACAAAAACGCGCAACTCGCCGTGCGGCGTGGCAAATTCCGCAAAATTCGCTACCGGGTGATCTTCGAGATCAGCCTCGGCCCGAGAAATTCTCATTTTTGCCTCTGCGAGATCCATTCAGTGCTCCCTATGCATGGCTAACGCTGCACTTGAAAATAGCGTAATACTTATGATCTGATTAGTATGTGCGATTTTATTCCACCGTAGCTAAGAATTCACGTACTGCCTTGGTATAAATAGAATGATTAAATTCAAATAGATTGGTATGTCCAGCGCCCTTTATCCATACCAATGCCTTTGGCTCAGGGGCATTCTTAAACAATCTCAAGGCATCTTCTTTAGTGGTTCGAAGATCCTCTGTTCCGTTCAATATCAAGACCGGTGCTTTAATATGCCTTATGGCTTCAGCTGGCTGCAACTCAGTCAACTTGATACCCAAACGTATCGGGATCTGGTTATAGAGAAAAGGCGCGATGTAATCACCCATTCCCCCCAAACGCATTTTTAACCGATTTTTTACAGCTTTCTCAATTCCAGGATAGACGGCCTCTAGGATATAACCCTCAACATTCAAGGGTTCACCCAACAAGGCAGCTGCACCGCCCAAGGAGCTTCCTAATGCAACAACGCTTTTGCAACCTTTATCTGTGCGTAAGAAGGTTACAGCCTTTCGGGCACTTTCAGCCTCTTTGTAGCCAAAGGTAATTTGTTCGCCAGGCGCCTCTCCGTGAGCCTGCAAATCGATAGCTAGTGATGGAAAGCCCTCATTTCTAAAGAAAATGGATCTTCCGAGCATTTCTCGTCGGCTCGATCGGACACCATGCATTAAGAGGATGCAACTACCATTTCCCGGGGCAGGGAGATACCATCCATGCACACTTTCATTTGAAATCACCTCAAATGGCACATTTGAAGGTGGTACTCCAATGTTTGAAAGCGCCGCCTCGCTCAATTGCCCACCAGCCACCCAAAGAACCGAAAAGCCTGCCACAACACAGCTAAACAGCACCCATAGATATCTATTCATCCTACCGCTTTCCCCTTTTACACAAAAAAGCCCTCGCAGGTAGAGTGGGAGGGCTTTTTTAGTGATTGGGCTCCATTAAGGCTCGGGAAAATAAATAATCATCCAAAGATTGCGCTGGATTTGGATGATTATTTACTAACTATTAGCCAATATCATTTAAAAACCTTTCCATTGGAAAATACTTGCCTGGGCATTTGGTTCTCTCTCCTTTTGTATAGCCATGCCCAAGCACATTAGCTTTACTAATACGATATTTTTTCATTAAAACATTTGTTAACTGTACCAATGAAGCATACTGCTTTTCTGGAACAGTGGTTTTTTCAAAATTACCAATTAAGCAGATACCGATACCCAAGAAGTTTTTCAAACTGTTATTCTTAGAGAGATGCGCACCCCAAATATTGTATTTCCATCGCCAATCTGACCCAACTTCGCCCTCTTCCATTCCATTCCCATTACCTATAATGAAATGATATGGAATAGCATCAATTGGGTCGCTCTTATTGCGTTCACGATGAACTTTTTGAATGAACTCAATATTTCCATTATTTCCTGCGCTATGGTGAATAAAGATATACTGCCATCGATTGGGCCAATACACCCCTCCCCCAATAGCACCTAAACCTAATGCAGATGATCCGATTAAAAATTTACGTCTATTCATAAAATAGCAATTTGGTATAGAGCGGTGTGTTCCAGAGAGGATCAGTGAATGAACGTGATTAAACTTAAAAAGATCAGTTCACGTTGTAGCGTGATTCACCCAGTAGGTGTCCATAACTATCGAAGCTATTTTCTTCAAAATCAGAAACCTCTTATTAGAATGGAGCGGTCAACTGATTTTTTTAGGTTTAACAATTAATATATCATCGTTTAGCAGACTTTTCGCTTTAACTTCCCTACCAGATCCGTCAGGAACTCATTATTGTGAATACCTACACAATTTACCCTATTAATCACTAGATATTAGAATGGAGCGGCCAACT
Source organism: Candidatus Thiodiazotropha sp. (assembly GCA_037382065.1). GTDB lineage: Bacteria > Pseudomonadota > Gammaproteobacteria > Chromatiales > Chromatiaceae > Thiodiazotropha. The sequence goes on from JARRQF010000085.1 coordinate 2,769, forward strand.
GATTTTTTTAGGTTTATCGCTTGCCCAACAATTAAAAAAGGGGCCACAGGGCCCCTTTTTACGATCATATCAGAGAAGATTACTCTTCATCGATCGCCTTCATACTGAGGCGAATGCGTCCCTGCTTGTCGACTTCCAATACCTTGACCTTAACCACATCCCCTTCTGACAGCTTGTCGCTGACTTTCTCCACACGTTCGTTGGAGATCTGTGAGATATGCACCAGTCCGTCTTTACCGGGTAGGATCGTGACAAACGCACCAAAATCCATTAACTTGGCAACCTTACCTTCGTAGATAGCATCCACTTCGACATCGGCGGTAATCAACTCTACGCGCTTTTTTGCCTCTTCACCGGCAGACTTATCCACGGAGAAAATCTTCACCACGCCATCATCAGTGATATCAACGGTGGCACCAGTCTCCTCTGTGATGGAGCGAATAGTGACACCACCTTTACCAATAACATCGCGGATTTTATCAGGATTGATTTTGAACTCAATAATTCGCGGTGCATGTTCAGACATCTGATTACGATGGGTGTCAATGACAGTATTCATCTCATTGAGAATATGCAACCGACCCTCTTTGGCCTGATCCAAAGCGATCTCCATGATCTGCTTGGTGATGCCATTGATCTTGATATCCATCTGCAGTGCGTTAATACCTTGATCAGTACCAGCTACTTTGAAATCCATATCGCCGAGATGATCTTCATCACCCATGATATCGGTGAGTACAGCGAATTTATCGCCATCTTTGATCAATCCCATTGCAACACCTGCAACCGGCGATTTAATCGGCACACCGGCATCCATCAATGCCAGACTCGTGCCACAGACAGACGCCATTGAAGAGGAGCCGTTGGATTCAGTGATTTCGGAAACTACACGTATCGCATAGGGAAAATCGCCTATCGTCGGCATGCATGCCAGTATACCGCGCTTCGCTAAGCGGCCATGGCCAATCTCACGACGTTTTGGGCTACCTACCCGCCCGGTTTCACCCACACAGAATGGAGGGAAGTTATAGTGCAGCATGAAGTGCTCACGGCGTGACCCCTCAAGTGCATCGATAATCTGCGAATCACGTTCTGTGCCCAAGGTAGTTACCACTAGGGCTTGGGTCTCGCCACGGGTAAACAGTGCCGATCCATGGGTACGTGGCAGTACGCCGGTACGTACACTGATCGGACGCACGGTGCGGGTATCGCGTCCATCAATACGTGGTTCACCATCCAAAACACGTCCACGAACGATTCGCTTGGTTAGCTTGCTTAACTGGCTTTTGATCTCATCAACGCTCCAGCGTGGCGCACCGTCCAGCTCTATGGCACTCAACTTTTGGATCGTGGCATCGGCTACGGCATTGGCAGCAGCATAGCGATCCAATTTATCTGCTATCTGGTAGGCATCACCCATACCCTGTGCCGCTTCAGCCTCTACAGCTGCTACCAATTCACTATCTTCTGCTGGAGGAGTATACTCTGCGGGCGCTTTGCCGACTTCTTCGGCAAGCTCTTTAATCGCCTGAATAGCAACTTGAGACTGCTCATGGCCAAACAATACGGCACCCAGCATAATCTCCTCAGATAACTGGTTGGCTTCAGACTCAACCATCAGCACAGCTTCTTCGGTACCAGCCACAACCAGATCCAGATCTGAGCCATCATTCAAGCCGGTTGATGGTGAATTCAGCACATACTCACCATCGATATAGCTCACTCGGGCAGCTCCAATCGGTCCCTGGAAGGGCAGACCGGAAATAGCCAGTGCAGCTGAAGTACCAATTAATGAGGGAATCTCAGGATCAACAGCAGGATTGAGGGACATCACAGTAATGATGACCTGAACCTCACTGGTAAATCCCTTGGGAAAGAGCGGACGAATCGGTCGATCGATAAGGCGTGATGTGAGGATCTCTTTTTCGCTGGGACGACCCTCACGACGAAAAAAACCGCCGGGGATCATGCCGGCGGCATAGGTTTTTTCCTGATAGTCAACGGTAAGCGGAAAAAAGTCGCGTGGTGTGCTGCTCTTTGCCTCAACGACGGTTACTTGTACAACCGTATCGTCCATATTTACCATGACAGCACCATCGGCCTGTCTCGCGATCTCGCCGGTCTCGATGGAGACCTTATTGTCTCCCCATTGGAATTCTTTCTTTATTAGTGTCACTGTTGAATCCTTGGATGCTCTATATTAACAGGAGAGGTTTAGCGACGCAGACCCAGACTTGCAATCAGGTCTTTATAGCGTTGTTGATCCTTTGCTTTCAGATAATCCAAGAGCTTACGCCGTGAGTTCACCAATCGAACCAAACCCTGGCGGGAGTGATGGTCCTGCTTATGCTCTTTGAAATGCTCGGTCAACTGAACGATACGCCCTGTCATCAAGGCGACCTGCACTTCAGGTGAACCTGTATCACCCGGCGCACGCTGGTACTCTTCAATGATTTGTTTCTTTTCTGCTGCACTCATTGACATGACGTCTCTCCTATAGGTTACGTCTACACTATGGCCGCTTTTCAGGCCAACCCAACAATGAGTTCAGGCTGACCGGACCGATTAAATTCTTTTATTCATTTCAGGCAATGCCCGGAAGACCGCGTAGTATGCGCGCTTCAGGCACTTTCATCAAGTTAACCAGAGAGGCCTTAGTTATTCGTCTGCATAAGCCTTTTGGGCGCCACTCGGCCATCGTCCAGAATCTGACCCACGCCAATAAAATCGCTCTTATTGGCATAGAGTCTGACCCATCCACTGGTTGGCGCGTTGGGCACCAAAATAGGCTGTCCCTGCTTTAAATAGAAAGTCGCATCTGCTGATAGGGCCACTTCTGGCCAATCGGCCAGTGCGCTCTCCAATGGCAGCATCCAGTTATCCATTTCTTTGAAAAGGTTTTCCGCAGAAGCCTTTTGAATCTGTTCCAGGGTCACCATTGACTGATCGTCATAGGGACCAGCTCCAGTACGTCGTAAACCGCTAACATAGGCACCGCAACCCAGGCGCTTTCCAATATCTTCCGCCAAAGTGCGCACATAGGTACCTTTCGAACAGCGTACATCCATCTCAAATTCAGGCAGCGAAATACTTTTTAAATCAATGGAATAAATGTGAATAGTGCGAGTTTCCCGCTCCACTTCAATACCTTGGCGTGCAAGATTGTAAAGGCGCTCTCCATTATGCTTGATCGCAGAATACATCGGGGGCAGTTGCTGCTGCTCTCCCATAAAGTCTGATAACACCTCGGTGAGGGCTGCTTCAGTGACGCCACTCGGATCAATACGCTCGATAACTTCCCCTTCAGCGTCTGCTGTCGTGGTGGTTTCGCCCAGCTTAACCTTTACCAGATAGCGCTTATTCGCATCCAGCAGGAAAGCAGAGAGCTTGGTGGCTTCACCAAAACAGATTGGCAACAAGCCGGTCGCCAATGGATCTAGACTTCCTGTATGCCCTGCCTTTGCGGCCTTGTAGAGGAACTTGACCTCCTGAAGGGCCTTGTTAGAGGTCATACCCTCAGGCTTGTCGAGCAGCAATACACCATTGATATTGCGCCCTCTATTGCGACGACGTCCCATACTTACTCTCTAAAGATTTAATTAGTTTTTTGAAGGCGATTGATTTATTAGGTTTATTTGTCTGTTACTGCCAACTCAATCAGACTGGAGAGATGCTCCCCCTTCTCGACCGAAACATCATAGACAAAGACTAGCTTAGGCACCATGCGTAGTTTCATGCACCGTCCTAATAGCCAACGTAGATGCCCCGCTACCTGGTTCAGATGGTGAGCACTCTCCTGGTGGGAGAGTGTGGCACTCAAGGTGGTAAAAAACACCTTGGCCTGAGAAAGATCCCGCACAACCCTCACCTCTTGGACAGTGACCATCCCCAAAGCTGGGTCTTTGATTTCATCCCGGATCAGTGTAGCCAACTCCTTTTGTAACTCTGCTCCAATCCGGTCAGTACGTTTATAATCCTGTGACATTCATCGGCACCCTATACGGTACGTGCGACTTCGGTGCGTTCGAAGACTTCAATCTGGTCACCTGGCTGGACATCGTTATAGTTCTTCACGCCAATGCCACATTCCGTGCCGTTCTTAACCTCATTAACATCGTCCTTGAAACGCCGCAATGATTCCAATGCACCTTCGTAAATCACTACATTGTCACGCAATACACGGATCGGGGAATTGCGCTTCACAACACCCTCAAGCACCATGCAGCCTGCGATAGCACCCAGCCTGGAGTTGCGAAATACATCGCGCACCTCGGCAAGACCAATGATCTCTTCGCGGATTTCTGGTGATAACATACCGGAGATGGCTTTCTTAACATCATCGATAATTTCATAGATGATGCTGTAGTAGCGCATATCGATCCCTTGCTCCTCAACCACTCGACGTGCACCAGCATCTGCGCGCACATTAAAGCCGATGATAATCGCATTAGAGGTGACAGCAAGATTGGCATCGGACTCGTTGATACCGCCCACACCGGATGCCACGATACGAACCCGCACTTCATCTGAAGAGGTTCTAGTCAATGAGTCTTTTAGTGCTTCAACGCTACCCTGCACATCGGCTTTAACAATAAGGTTGAGATTCTGGGTTTCACCTTCCGCCATCTGGGTGAACATCTCATCCAGTTTCGCTGCCTTTTGCGCAGCCAAGCGAGTATCACGCTGCTTGTCGTGTCGCAATTCGGCAAGTTCACGAGCCCGGCGCTCGTCACTCACCGCACGTACATCGTCTCCCGCTTCGGGAGTTCCAGAAAGCCCAAGCACCACGACAGGTATTGAGGGGCCGGCCTGCTTGATAGAACGACCGTTCTCGTCAAACATCGCCCTAACCCGACCATACTCTTTACCAGAAACAAGCATATCGCCACGTTCCAGGGTGCCTGACTGCACAAGCACAGTAGCGACTGGTCCCCGGCCCTTATCCAATGAGGACTCAACGATCGAACCGGTAGCAGGTCCAACTTCAACCGCCTTGAGCTCCAATACCTCAGCCTGCAGAAGTATCGCGTCGAGTAGCCCATCGATACCTTCACCTGTCTTCGCTGATACCCTGACAAACATGGTATCACCACCCCAGTCTTCAGGTATCACCTCTTCCTGAGAGAGTTCTTGGATCACACGGTCGGGATTTGCATTTTCCTTATCAATTTTATTGATTGCAACGATCAACGGCACACCTGCCGCCTTGGCATGCTGGATAGCCTCTTTGGTCTGAGGCATAACGCCATCATCAGCCGCCACCACCAGGATAACAATATCGGTCACCTTGGCACCACGGGCACGCATGGCGGTAAACGCCGCATGACCGGGGGTGTCCAGAAACGAAACGGTCCCCTTTTCGGTATCAACGTGGTAGGCCCCGATATGTTGGGTAATACCACCCGCCTCGCCTGCGGCGACACGGCTGGTACGGATATGGTCAAGTAGCGAGGTCTTGCCATGGTCGACATGCCCCATGATGGTGACAACAGGAGGACGTGTAACAAGATCCCCCTGAATATGGGCATCATCTTCCACGCTCAGGAGATCGGCTTCGATATCCTCTTCACGCTGCTCGACAGGAATATGGCCCATCTCTTCAACCACCAAGACAGCGGTATCTCGGTCCAAAGGTTGATTGATGGTGACCATCATACCCATTTTCATCAAGACCTTTATTACCTCTGCGGCCTTGATGGTCATACGCTGGGCCAGCTCAGCCACAGTAATACTCTCAGGTATCTTCACCTCATGAATAACTGGTGAAGTCGGACGCTGAAAAGCGTGCTGGGCATCACTATTGGAGGAAGAGGAACTTCTGCGTTGTTTACCAGGCTTTTTCTTTCGTCTGCCTCGCGCTCCCTCCGCCACATGCAGTTCTTTGCGATCTGAACGACCGCCTTCCTTCGCCTCACGTTTATTATCTTTTCGGCTCTTCTTACCCTTAGCGGGCTCGGCCTTAGCTACAGGAGGCGGAGTTTCCACAGAGACTGGCTGCATCATCTCTTCTTCTTTCTTCTTATTGATTGCTACTTCTTCAGCTGCTAAACGCTTCACCTCTGCCTCAACAACTGCCTGTTGTGCCGCGACTGCTGCCTGTTGTGCCGCTTCCTGCTCAGCGCGTTTGGCATCCTCCTCTGCGGCGCGTTTGGCATCTTCCTCTGCGGCGCGCTTGGCATCCTCCTCTGCGGCGCGTTTGGCATCCTCCTCTGTAGCGCGTTTGGTATCCTCGACTTCGGCGTGTTTGGTATCCTCGACTTCGGCGTATTTGGTATCCTCGACTTCGGCGCGTTTGGTATCCTTCACTTCAGCGGGTTTGGCATCCTCTTCTTCGACAACCGCTACTTCAGCATGCTTGGCCGCTTCCGCTGCCTTGCGAGCTTCGACTTCACTATCGATAGCAGCGCGCTCTTCTGCTTGCTGATCAAGCGCCTTGCGAGCATCTTCAGCCTCACGGATCTTGCTCTCGTCTGAATCAATTGTGGTGCGTTTAACATAAGTACGCTTTTTTCGTACTTCAACACTAACCATTTTGGCCGGAACTGTGGAGACTCGACTGGGGGTACTGCGGCCACTTGCTGTAGGTTGTCTCAGCTCACTAACTGTTTTGCGCCTTAACGTTACCTTACTTGGAGTAGCAACAGTCGCTGTCTTCTTCTTGCCATGACTCTCACGCAGATGCAACAGCAGCTTCGTTTTCTCCTCATCAGAAATTCTATCTTCTGGGCTTTTGGCCTGGATTCCGGCTTCCACCAACTGTTCCATCAACAGATTGGCAGGTATGCCAACAACGTTTGCAAGTTGTGCTACCGTTACTTCACTCATTCATCAGGCCTCTTGATTTGCCTTATCCGTCTATTGCTATGCTTTAATATTTACGTTGGAGCATATTCCAACCATAAGCACAGGAAAATACCTATTTCGCCTCTTCAAACCAAGGGGCACGAGCAGTCATTATCAGTTGACCTGCCCGCTCTTCATCCATATCTTCAATTTCCATCAGATCATCTATAGATTGTTCAGCCAGATCTTCCATGGTGACCACACCGCGCCCAGCAAGGATTAAGGCAAGTGGCTGATCCATACCTGCCATGTTTAATAGATCCTCAGCTGGTTCGCAAAACGCTTCTTCGCTAGCAATGGCGCGGGTTAGCAGATAATCTTTAGCACGACTACGCAGTTCATTGATCAGATCCTCATCAAACTCCTCGATGCTCATCATCTCTTCGATAGGAACATAAGCTACTTCATCAGCGCTGGTGAAGCCTTCTTGAACCAGAATAGCTGCAACATCCTCATCAACATCCAGCTGATCCATAAAAGCGTCCATAAATCCTTTTGCCTCGGACTCACTCTTCTCGGAGGCCTGGGATTCATCCATAACATTCAGTTCCCAACCCGTTAACTGGCTGGCAAGCCGTACATTCTGTCCACCACGACCAATGGCTTGTGAGAGGTTCTCTTCACTGACTGCTACATCCATTGTGTGGGTATCTTCATCAACAACGATCGAAACGACATCCGCTGGTGACATGGCATTAATCACATATTGCGCTGGATTGTCATTCCATAGAATGATGTCGACACGTTCGCCGTTTAGCTCGTTTGAGACGGCCTGTACTCGGGAACCGCGCATACCAACACAAGCGCCTACAGGGTCAATACGTTGATCCAATGCCTTAACTGCGATTTTTGCGCGCAATCCAGGATCCCGTGCTGCACTCTTAATATCGATCAGCCCCTCTCCAACTTCCGGCACCTCAAGTTTAAACAGCTCAATCAGTAATTCTGGCATGGTGCGGCTAATGAAGAGTTGCGGCCCACGAGGTTCTGAGCGTATTTCATAGAGATAGCCACGAATCCGGTCTCCTACCCGAATCGATTCTTTGGGAATCATGTGTTCGCGACCAATGAAAGCTTCCGCGTTTCCACCCAAATCCATGAAGATATTGCCACGGTCGATACGTTTAACAACCCCTGTCACCAATTCGCCTTCGCGTTCCTTGTAGGCTTCAACCACTTTAGCTCGTTCGGCCTCCCTCACCTTTTGCACGATGACCTGCTTCGCCGCCTGTGCCGCGATACGACCAAATTCGATCGATTCGATTGGCTCTTCCACAAAATCGCCGACTTGAATATCTGGATCATCCTCCCTGGCAGCATCCAGAATGATTTGGCGCAACGGAGCATCAGGCTCATCTTCCGAGTAGACTTCGACCACTTCCCAGCGTCGATAGGTATCATACTCACCTGTGGCGCGATCAATCGCTACCCTAACAAGGATATCATCGCCGTTTCGCTTACGTGTGGCGGATGCAAGAGCTGCCTCAATGGCTTCAAAGATGATCGTTTTCCCAACATCTTTCTCATTGGAAACGGCGTCTACGACCAGCAATATTTCTTTACTCATCAATTGTTTCCCAGTTCAGAATTCTGGTATCACTCGAGCTGAATCAATCTGATCCATGGGGATTCGATAGAGTGTCCCATCTTCTTCAATTAAAACCTGATTGTCTTCCACACCATCCAGTTTACCGGTAAAACGGTGACGGCCATCAATCTTTGTTTGGGTCTTAACCCGTACTTTACTGCCCCTGAAACGTTCAAAATGGGCCTTCTCAAACAGAGGCCTATCCATGCCTGGCGATGAGACCTCTAACTGATAATTCTCTTTTATTGGGTCTTCTACATCCATCACCCCGCTGATCTGATGGCTAACTTGAGCACAATCATCAACAACGATGCCATCCTCATGATCAATATAGATCCTGAGCAATGTCCTGCCTTTTCCCTGACCGCTCAACTCGACACCTATCAGTTCGTAGCCGAGCAATTCAACTTCCTGGCGGACTAGTAATTTCAGTTTTTCAGGTGCAGACCGCATTTTCCTATCACAATAAAAAAATGGGCGCTTGGCCCATCCTGACTTATCCGAAAATGGGATGTCAGGATGGATGCATCAACAACCACGCCATTCAAACGCTATTTTCGAAAACAAAAAAACCCCGCTATCGGGGTTTTATTATATAACCGCCGCACACTGCCAGCAGCCTTTGCAATTCAGCAAATCCGCAGAGAGTTTAGCATAGGAGATAACACCACGCAATTCCAGGTTTGCCTGCACCTAAATCCAGGGTTTTACCTAACTGTGTGAAAAACCCTGCCGTTCAGGGGGGATGGTGCGTATTCCAGACACAACTTCAACCTAGTGTGGTGCTTCATACAAATTGACGATGATAGAAGCCTGCTCAGGCCAGGAGACAAGGCGCAATGCGCAGGGAATGGCTCGCCCTTTTCAAGCATTGCAACGCAGTATCCTGGCTTGAAGCTCCACCATACGGCGCGCTATCGCCAGACCCAAACCAGCATGCCCCGCCTCTTGGTCGGCTTTTCGGTTACGGTAAAAGGGGGCAAACAGATGCGGTAACGCTGCTTCATCAATCCCTTTGCCACTATCCAGAACTTTGACAACAGCCTCCTCACCTTGTTGGAATATCTCCAGTCGAATGGTTCCACCATGACCGGTATGATCCAAAGCATTTCCAATCAAATTATCTAGTACGCGCTCCGTTAGTGCGAAATTGGCTTTCACAAAGGGTTGAGACAGTGGAATCTGCCAATCGAATGTAACGTCGGCCTGTTGGGCGCGTAACTGAAATTTCTGGAGCACATCCTGTACCAACTCTGCCAAAGCCATTGGCTCACACACTGGACGCGTCACCCTCGCCTCCAGCTGAGCCAGCTCGAACAGATCTTCCACCATATTTGTCAATCGTTTGCTTTGATAGAGAGCAATTTTCACATATTCCTGTTCATGCTCTGTACTTAATTCTCCTTGCTTCATTTGCAAGGTCTCAAGATACCCATGCAGTACCGCCAGGGGGGTTCTTAGATCGTGGGATACCTGAGCCACTAACTCACGACGCAACCGGTCTTGCTCTTTAAGCTGCCCCCATTGATCAGCAATACACTGCGCCATCTCTTCAAACGCAACCCCCAGCCGATCCACCTCATCCCCATCTATACTGAATTTCTTGGGAATTTTTTCATGGTCTGTAAATCCACTCCGTTGAAACGATGCCATCACTCGGGAAAGGTGCTGAAGACGTCGGGTTAACCGATGAAATAGCAGAAGACCTGTCAGCAGACCAAAACCCAGACTGACTGCCACAGCGCTGGCACTGTATCGTAGTGCATAGCTCTCTTGCACCGCCTGTTCGGCATTATCATACTCTTCACCTCTTAGTACTACATAGAGATACCCAGCAGGCATATCGCCTGCTGGGACTGAGGTGACAGAGAAGGCTTTGCGCCTCTCATATGAACGAGGATCATCACCTAGAAGCGGGAAAAGATCACCTCTCATGAAGGCCTTTATTGGTTCCAGATCGACCCGTTTGCGCTTCACTTTTCCCGGATCAGCGGAGAATGCTAAGATCTGACCCTGCTTATCCAGCAAATAGATTTCGATACTTGGATTGATATCCATATAAGCACTGAAAGTCTTTTTCAATGCCTGATCATCCATCTCTCCATTAATGACCAGATGGCGGTCAGCAACGATCCGCTGAGCCAGATCCTGGTTGAATTGCTGAGTAATCTCCTGCAAATAGCGATCAGTGGTTGCGAGAGTGATTAGCGTGTAGAGTAATCCTGTGACCAAAAACAGGCCAATCAAGGCAAAGGAGAGACGGGCATAGAGAGAGCGGAACATTAACTTTTTTGCTCACTGAATTTATATCCCACGCCCCAAACCGTCAGGACATAATGCGGCTCTGCAGGGTCAATTTCAATCTTGGAACGCAAGCGATTGATATGGGAGTTCACAGTATGCTCATAACCATCATGGTTATAGCCCCACACTTTATCCAAAAGCTGCACCCGGCTGAAAACACGTCCTGGATGACGAGCAAAGAATAGTAGCAATTCAAACTCTCTTACCGTCAATTCGACACTCTTTCCATCAACTAGAACGGTACGTTTGGCAACATCGATGGTAAGACCACCTGACTCGATCATCTCCTGCTCTGCTGTTTCTGAATGGCTCATACTCAAGGCTTCCATGCGCCGGAACAAGGCTTTGATACGAGCCAGCAGCTCTGGCACACTGAAAGGTTTCGTCAGATAGTCATCAGCACCTACTTCCAAACCAACCACTCGATCAAGTTCTGTCGATTTCGCGGTTAACATCAGAATCGCCACATAGCCCTCTAAGGCTCGCAGGTTGTGGCAAAGGGTCAGACCATCAGTATCAGGTAGCATTAAATCAAGAATAACCAAGTGATAAGACGCTCCTTTGAATAGCCGCATCGCTGCCGCGCCATTACCAGCAATGTCGGCGTGGTAGCCTGCATCATGTAAATGGGTTTGCAGCAGATGAGCGATATCGGGTTCATCTTCAACGATCAGTATTTTACGTTGCATGAGTTTAACCTAAAAAAACAGTTGACCGCTCCATTCTAATAGCAGGTACCTGATTTTGATGAAAGTAGCTTCGATAGTCATGGTCACCTATTGAGTAACGGTGTCCGGTTAACAACTTAGGCCTGTCAATATATGACGCAGCGAGTCCTTCTAGAAGCCCCGCAGCGCCTAGATTGACAATATTGTCACTCAAATTTCGGCGTTCAAAACTGACAAAATCTGAGTCAACTATTCCATTACATTTACTCCAAATATTTTACCACGAAGGATAGAATCCTTCGTGCTCTTCACGCCCTTCGTGGTGAAATAGATTGGCTAGGCGAAGCTAAGCGCGCTGGAAAAATGGAATGCGACGTAAGATAGAAAGCGATAGGTTGAAATAAGCAGCTCTCGAAGAGAGCCAAGCAGGCTTCGCGCTAAGGGCTAAAACGTAGGATGTGGTGAGGTACAAACCGCATCATGGTTTTCTATCCCCTCATCCTGTCCTTCTCCCGGGGGGAGAAGGGACGCACGAAGCTAGATTCTCTTGTCTCTTGGCATATGCATACTTAGTTAAAGCTTTGCTAGGCTACTTTATGAGTTATTAAATGGAATAGGATATCAGGCAATGGACAGACGCAAAAAATGAGCGCCCCTCTCCCTTTGGAGAGATATCGCAAAAGTCGTAGGGTGGATCCCTGCCCCACCATTAAGGGATAAAACGTAGGATGTGGTGAGGTACGAACCGCATCATGGTTTTCGATCATGTGCCATATGTGCGCGAGATTGTCTATGGCGCTAATGGCCATATTATCTTCCTAATTCAGCTTGGGGTGGATAGTTGATAGCCGGACATGTTGGGGTTCGCACCGCCCAACTCATAGATGTAATCCGGTCTCCGGTCGTTGATCAGTTAGCCAGTAAAATTGGTAGGGAGGCACCACCAATTGTTGCTTGAACAAACGAGGGCTTCCGCCGGTGTGGAGGTCTTTCAGGTTGCCATATTCAAACATTCCCCGGTTACCTAGTGCTGTAAGGTCCATATATTGTGGGGCATCATCAAAGTTGCAGACAACCAAAACAGAACCAAGAGGCATAAACGGGTCACTGCGCCAGAAAACAAATAGATGGGGATTATCGACATCGACCAACTCCCTGTTATTAAAGTCAGCAAATGCAGGAATACCCTTTCTGGCAGCGATGGCGACGCTCAGCCTTCTCCCAATCGATCTTCGGCCTCTGCATCCAGCGATTATCACCCGCTTTATTTTCATCATTCAGGAAACCGCAATCATTGAGTGTGCCGATCTCATCGCCATAATAGAGCAGTGGCATACCTCCAAATGAACAGATCAGACTGTGCAATAGTAGAATAACTTTAATAGAGCGGTCGATCTCCTCATCGTCATTCTGCTCAATGGCAAGTTCCAAACCGACTAATGAAGCAAGTGAGCCTGAGATACGGGCATCGCCTGTCTTGAGGTTAACTCCGAATGGTGCCCCTCTGGCTGGCGAGTCCTCGTAGCTGCCGGTAAAGTAGTCAACCAGAAACTTTCGGTGGGCATATGGTTGGTATCCGGCACGAACAATATCAGCATCATCAAAACCGAGACCGATGTCATCATGGCAACGTAAATAGTTAAGCCAGGTGGCCTGATCTAATTTTGTCGGCAAGCTTTGTATGCCCTGCCTGAGTAACTTGGCATTTTTAGTCGCAACCGCATCCCATAACAACGCCATAAAAGTAGCGTTGTAGGCAATCTCACACTCTTTGGCTATCACCGCATCTTCACCAAAATATTTGATAATCTCCACAGGTGCCACAATCGCCTCCGCTATGAATAAAACCCCTGGTGCGGTAACCTGACAGCAGTCTTTCATTAATTGCAGCAGCAAATGAGCCTCACGCTCGTTCTGCGAAGTGGCGCCTATCTTTTTCCATAAAAAGGCCACAGCATCGAGGCGCAGAATATCCGCCCCTTGGTTGGCCCAAAACAGGGCATTATCCAACATCTCGATAAACACTGCTGGATTACTATAGTTAAGATCCCACTGATAGCTATTGAAGACCGTCATCACCCATTTTTGCATCTCTTCGTCCCAGGTAAAGTTACCTGGTGAGGTCTCGGGAAAGATCTCCGGCAGCGTCTCCTCGAACATATCTGGAATATCACGATTATCGAATATATAGTAATAGTCTTGGTACTTCTGTTCGCCAGCCCGCGCCCGCTGTGCCCACTCGTGTTCATCTGAGGTATGATTCAACACTAGGTCCATAACCAGCAACATGCCTCTTTGCTGGACTGAGGTAGACAGGTTATTGATATCCTCAAGACTACCGAAGCGAGGGGCCACATTGCGAAAATCACTTACAGCATAACCACCATCGCTCGCCCCTTCCGGGCAGAGCATAACCGGCATGACATGCAGCATATTGATGCCTAGTTCCTGCAAATAGCTCAGTTTTGATCTTACACCCTCAAGATCTCCCGCAAATCCATCAGCATACAGCGCCATACCAACCCACTCCTGGCTGAGAAACCAGTTGTGATCTTTCTCCCTTTCACTATCGAGCTGCTTGAGATTAACATGGCGTTGCACATAGCGGGTTGCCATCACCTCAACCAAGCGAATCATTTGATCTTTAAAGTCATCACGTTTGCCATAAAGGTGATTGAACAGCAGATGAATACCGTAGAAATTAGCTCCTAGGCGAGTATAGAAATGGCGCAGATCGCGTTTCCGGATTTCAGTTTTTATCTCATCGAGAATCTGGTTCAGTAGCGAATGAGAAACCTGTTCATACATTGCGATTTGCCTGCTGTCTTATCGCTCAAGATCGTTGGGTAGGAGATCCCATTGATCGAGAAATTCATGGTAGAAGCTGGGTGACGCCACCGTCGCTCCGCGTTGGCCAACAATCGCTGAAGCAAATGCCTGGGCGCGCTCAAGCGTTGTCTGAAGTGGCCATTCAAGTATTAGCCCCAACAATAACACAGAGGAAAAGGCATCTCCTGCACCCACTGTGTCAACGGTATCAGAGTGTTTTTCCGGCAGGACATCAAGGGGGGGAAGTGCGTCTTGCAAGGCTATCGCTCCCTCAGCTCCCCGGGTTACGATCAGTCCCTGTAGACCATGGATCGCCTTAAAATCGGCTGCCGCTGTCAATAGTTCAGGTGAGTGACCATGTAATTGGTTTAACTCATCCTGATTTAATTTAACCCAATCTGCTTGAGCAACCCACTCCAGTACCTCGTCCCGCCGCCACCATGGGGTACGAAGGTTGACATCCATAAAGATACGCTGAGAACCTTGGCTTTTTATTTGCGCAAGTGCTGAGCGAGCAGTCTCACTTCGAAGCCCCAGCGTGCCATGGTAGAGCATGCAACAGGTCTCACCTTTCAGGAGTGCCGAATCAATAAAATCGTAAGCAGAGTTCGCGACAATATTATAGCTTGGCTCCCCTTTCTCCAAGCTAACGATCACCCTACCAGTAGGATGCCGTGAATCCTGCTGTAATCCATCGGTATTCATACCCCACTCTGTCATTGCCCGGCGAATGGTCTCACCCTCAGCATCCTCTCCTACCCGGCTGATAAAGTGGGGCGATTGGCCAAATGCCTGGAGGTGCCAGGCAACATTGAAGGGAGCACCACCAAGAACCTTTTCACCCTCGGGAAAACAATCGAATAGAACTTCGCCATAAACAGTAAGGTAGTTTTTTGCCATAAGCTAATCACACTCCCTGGGTAGGATAAGAATCGCAAATCATAGCTAGTGTGGTGCTTCATACAAATTGACGATGATAGCGTGACGCTAAGCGGTTAGCCGCTAGGCGCGTGCCGCCGGGAATGGCTTCTCCCT
>JARRQF010000086.1:0-11950 GCA_037382065.1 Candidatus Thiodiazotropha sp.
AGCTGCGCTTACACTATTTTATACACCCCTCACCCTGGCCCTCTCCCGGGGGGATAGGGGACGTTCTTTTTTAGCTTGCCCATTGACTGATATCTACTCCATTTAACAACTCATAAAGTACCCTAGCAAAGCTTTAGTAAGTATGCACATGCCAAGGGACAAGAGAATCTAGCTTCATGCGTCCCTTCTCCCTCCCAAGAGAAGGACAGGATGAGGGGATAGAAAACCATGATGCGGTTCGTGCCTCACCACATCCTACAACTTTTACAACACCCTCATCAGCATAGAAGGGCTCTACTTAGCCAGCCATGCTTGACACGACACACAAGAGCATGATAGAAGAGCCGCCCTACATGGAAGATCTGTACTTTGATTTCTCAGAGAAAATTTCCAATGGAGACTGAACATTGCTTAGTGGGTTTGTCAATTTCATGATATCCTAATACTCACTATTCTCTATTGCCTGAACATGAAGAGTTTGGGTATTAGATTGATAAGCCAATATTTTGTATTCAGGTGTTTTTAGCCATCTTATAGCATGTTTTGATAAATTATCTTGAAGGCTGGCATGCAAAACCCATCGCTCAACAATCAATTAGCTTGTGGTTTAGAGAGTGCCTCGCTCGGTATCTCCCAGCTCAAAGGCCAGCTTGAAGTACAGAACTCGAGATATCGTATTATCTCGTTAAAAGTGTCGTCGATGCTCTAATAGCTGTATTGCACAAAACAACCATTCAGCAGCCACTCCAGTTGGTGCAGCATTCGATAATCTTTATACATATTGCACCTGTGCTCATATGATCAAACAGCTACGACCAGCGTAAGGACTTAATAGCAACTACATGAAAATAGAATCAATATTCCCATTTCTTGCTTGGTTTAAACTGCTAACCAGGGAGAGCATTAAAGCTGACTTTATTGCCGGGCTTACTGGAGCCGTCATAGTACTGCCTCAAGGTGTTGCATTTGCCACTATTGCCGGTTTACCGCCCGAATATGGCCTATATACGGCAATGGTCACGCCCATCATTGCGGCCTTATTTGGCTCCTCATTTCATTTGGTATCTGGTCCCACGACAGCCATTTCCATTGTGGTCTTCTCTGCAGTAAGCCATCATGCGACGCCAGGGAGTCCAGAATTTCTCTCACTTGCTTTGACACTAACCTTTCTCGCAGGCATATATCAGTTAGCATTTGGCCTCGCCCGCTTAGGTTCCTTGGTTAATTTTGTTTCACATACAGTGGTTATTGGATTTACTGCAGGGGCAGCCATCCTTATTGCTAGCAGTCAAATGAAACATATTACAGGTATATCTGTATCCAAAGGACAATCGTTCTTGCACACCTGGCATGACCTTTATATCAATTTCGGTGATTTAAACCCCTATCTTGTTATTATTTCAATTGTTACGCTACTGACAGCTATTCTTAGTAAAAAAATAGTGCCGAAGGCCCCTAACCTGCTACTCGGTATGATTGTAGGCAGCATTGCCGCCATCTTTTTTCAAGCCTATACCGATGATATAAAACTTGTTGGAGAAATACCGGCACACTTACCACCATTATCTACCCCTGACTTTTCATTTGCCACGATAAGGACACTTGCACCTGAGGCATTTGCTGTCGCACTGCTTGGGCTTATCGAGGCTGTATCGATCAGTCGAGCCGTTGCAACAAAATCGAATCAACGCATCAATTCGAACCAGGAATTTATAGGGCAGGGTTTATCTAATATGGTGGGCAGCTTTGCATCCAGTTATGCGGGTTCAGGCTCATTCACCCGCTCTGGCATCAACTATGAAGCTGGCGCTAAAACACCACTTTCAGCCATCTTTGCCGCACTTGCATTGATGATCATTGTATTATTGATTGCACCCTTAACAGCTTATTTACCCATTGCTGCGATGGGCGGTGTGATTTTGCTAGTCGCCTACAACCTCATTGATTTCAAACATATTAGTCAAATACTACGCTTCAGCACTTCGGAGTCAGCCATATTACTGACTACTTTTTTTGCTACTCTATTTCTTGAACTTGAATTTGCCATCTATCTGGGTGTACTGCTTTCATTGATCCTGTTTTTAGCAAAAACATCAACACCAAGAATCCCTACACTATCGATTGACCCTGAAAGTGATACTAGAAAGTTTACTAATATTGATAAAAAACCACTCAATCAATGCCCTCAACTAAAAATCATCCGTATTGATATGTCTATCTATTTTGGGTCTATCAATCATATTCAAAAAAGAATTGCTCAGATCGTCGACATTGAAAGAGTCAATCATATTTTAATTCTCTCTACCGGAATCAATTTCATCGACCTAGCTGGAGCAGAGGCCTTAGTGGCAGAAAATAATCGCCTTAGTATTAATGGAGGCGGAATCTATTTTGTTGGCTTAAAGTCAACCGTTTATGAATTTGCAGCGAAGTCCTGCTTTATTAAAAACCTAGGAAGTGATCACTTTTTTGATAGCAAAAAAGACGCCTTAAAAGAAATTCACAAGCGCCTTGATATTGAAAAGTGTGAAGGTTGTTCAGCTAATATTTTCAAAGAGTGTCAATAAATTTCAAAAAGTTAGGAACTACAAGAATGACTCAGCTCGGTGTTGCGACTCTTGACTTGGAGAGGCCATTGCTTGCATCCCAAGGGCACTTCCTGCGGAGCCCAAAGCGCGCCTTGATCTAAGCCACTCTTGTAGCCCTGACTATCGAAATACTTATGGTCTGATTAGTAGTAATCAGTTACCCAAAGCCTGCATAATTGACTGAATTTCCTCACCGGAGGCATTAAGAATCTCCTGTATCGCATTACGATCAAGTTTTAAACGTTGTGCCGCACTAACAGCGGACCAATCAAACTCCTCTTTCAGGCTTTCGCTGTGTGAGCACAGATTGGCGGTGATAACGATATCGACTACATCAGGCGCACCAACATGCTCTCTTTCCAGATCATCATGTTCATTGGCTGCGTTAACGATACCTTCGTCAAATCCCCACGCCTCCAGTATTGATTGGCCAATGCCGGTATGCCAGTCTGCAACCAACTGATCCAGCACACCCTGATCTGCAAAGAGTTCAGGATAATCTTTTGTACGCGTGAGGATATAGAACTTGCCGATATCATGTAGTAAACCAGCCAACATAGCCTCATCTGGGTTTACCTTACTGTGCTTTTTTGCAATAACATAGGCTATGGCTGATACGCGAACACCATGTTTCCATAAGACTTTTAGTTGCTCACGGAGGTCGCCCTCTGATTTTGCTTGTAGTATCTGTTCAACAGCTAATGATACGGATGTACTATACGCAAGATCATAGCCAAGCCTAGCAATGGCCGTCCGAAGGTCTTTAATCAACACGCCACTTCGATTGGCAAAATTCGAATTCGCTACTCTTAGCAGTCGAGCAGCCAACACTGGATCGCTTCCCACCACTTTCGCGACCTTGTCTGCAGAGACATCATCAGTGCTCAGAACCTTCTTAACTCGCAACGCAATATCAGGAAAGGCAGGAAGCTTAAGTTTTCCGGTACTGAGATCGGCACTGAGTTTAGCGACAAATTTAAAGGCAATATCATTCATGGTTGATTCAGCTAAATGCCATTATTTTTTTAAGGTGATACAGATCTTCCCTCTTGATGCGAAGATTAGCGGCTTGCAGAAAGAGAACTTTAATTCGCACGTAACTACTCACCCCTATCGGTAAAAAATACCTCAAAAATCACATGACGGGATTTGGGAGTAATCAAGTAGATTTATGATCCTAATAAATCAGTTGGCCGCTCATACTAATCTTTTTAGGTTCAACTTGACACTGGACAGGGTTGAGTTATTTCACCTAATTTTTTTGTGAGTAGCATATTTCCCCGATAATCTACCGGCACCACAATCAGGCTAGGACCTTGCTCATTGAATGCGACTTCCAAGGTAGACAAGAAATCTCTACTGCGTTCAATAAAGTGACCATGCCAACCAAAAGAGCTCGCCAGCTGCAACCAGTCAGGATTACCAAACGCCAAATCGGTATGTCTTCCATACTGACTCTGCTGTTTCCAGGCGATCAGGCCATAAGCGTGATCTTCCCAGATTAGCATCACCAAATTGCAGTTAAGCCGTTTCGCCGTTTCCATTTCCTGAAGGTTCATCAAAAAACCACCGTCACCAGCAATACCAAGAATTCGCCGCTGCGGCGCAATCAAGCTTGCTGCAATGGCGCCAGGTAAGGCAGAACCCATGGAACAGAAACCATTGGGTATCAAGCAAGTATTTGGTTCATGACAGTGGTAGTGGCGAGCAATCCACATTTTATGGGCACCAACATCAGACAGAAGGATATCATCGGGTCCAAGCGCCTTACGTACATCCCACAACATCTTTTGTGGTCGCAGCGAACCCACGCTATCGTCATCAGCATATGTAGCGAGCTCTTTTTGCATCATCTCTCTTAGCTCCGCCTGACGCACCAAGTCATATGGCGCTACATCCCGACACTTCAGCCGCTCATTGATCATCCAGAGCGTGTGGGCCAGGTCACCCACTAATTCGATTTGCGGGTTATAGTATTCATCGATTTCCGCAGGCAAAAAATCGGCATGGATAATCGGCTTGTTCTTATGAGGATTCCACAGCCTGGGATGGTACTCAACCATATCGAAGCCAAGTGTTATCACTAAATCGGCTTGATCAATCGCCAGCGTCGGATAGTCCTTACTCCCCAGACCGATGGTATACAAACAATAATCGGCATTGAAATCAACAGCACCCTTAGCCATAAAGGTACTCAGTACGCCCACCCCCGTGGTCTCACAAAAAATACGCAGTTGCTTGGCGGCGCGACGGCGGATGGTGCCATTTCCGGCGATAATAACCGGTCTTTTGGCATGACAAATAAGCTCAAAGGCTTGGTTGACTATGTTATCGTCAGCCACAGACCGACGAAAACGGCGGGGCTCGAGTGGTTCGGCGTCAACCTGGTGTTTTGCGATATCTTCTGGAAGCTCAATGTGTACAGCACCTGGTTTTTCGGTTCGAGCCAAACGAACCGCTTTACGAATCACTTCAGGAATTGTCACAGGATTATAAATACTGGTCGCCCACTTGGTGACAGGCCGAAACATATCGACAACATCCATGATCTGATGTGACTCTTTATGCAGTCGCTCCGTTGAGCCTTGCCCGGTCAATACCAACATTGGCGCACGATCCATATTGGCATCAGCAACTCCGGTAATAAGGTTCGTCGCGCCTGGGCCGAGTGTCCCTAAACAGGCAGCTGGATTGCCAGTGAGCCGACCATATATTTCTGCCATGAATGCGGCCCCCTGCTCATGGCGAGTCAGGATAAATTTAATCTTCTGTGACTTTTCCAGAGACATCATAAAATCGGCGTTTTCTTCTCCAGGAACACCGAAGATATACTCAATGCCCTCTTTTTCCAGGCACTTCACCATCAGATCAGACGCTTTCATTCAGATGCCTCTTTATGCATTAATTGGATTTATACAATGATTCACCATTGAGTGCCAGAAAAGCGATAGCTTTTTTCTACTTATCGACTACCGTTAACTACTAATACAAATTTACCTAACTGCGCGAAAGCTCCGTCGTTCAGGGTGGGGATGAATAGCGCGGATACCGTAGGTCTCCATGTTTTTTGTTAACAGGGAGTCTGCTATTGTCTGATGATGCCAGTAGGCGCACCACACTACCGAATGAAGAGGCAAAATGCGATGCTCACCACAACACATTTTTCCAGACTCGCTTTTTCAAGTCCCGCCTTTCCTTGTATGATTTAGGTATGGAGCGTTTGCAAGCATTCAAATACAAACTACAGCCCAATAACGAGCAAGCACACGCTATGTGTCGCCTTGCCATGTTGAGTGAAGGCAGTCACATCAAACCGCTCAACCGTTTTAGGAAACACCAAGTTGGAATATCTCCAAGTTAGCAGCAGGCAGCAGTGATGAAGAAGCTGGCCTGAGAGACCAGCAGGATAGGATTACTAATTTTTTCGAGGCCCTAAGGGCGAGACACGCCCGGTTAGCCTGTGAAGTGAGCGGTGCAGTCAGGCTGCCAGCAGCAGGAACCCACTGAAGCGATTCAAGCGCTGATTAATGCCGCGTGTGAGCGCCGTAGGAATCGCCGTTGTTTAGGGCGGCGAAGATGTCAACTAGCGCTTCTCAATGCCAATCCAGAAATCATGAATATGGACACATCAAATGCTTAACCATCATCCACATTGGCGAAAACTGTTGATTCTTCCACCTATTATCATCGGCATCGCAATCCTGATGGTCATGAAAGGAAACAAACAGACCCCGGTTAAAAGTGAGGTGGGAGAACCCACTAAGCTGGTTCGTGTCATCCAGGCACCCCAACTGGAACTGATCCCCATGGCTGAAGGCTATGGCTCCATTCAACCGGCCCGAGTCTGGTCCGGTGTCGCCCAGGTTTCTGGTCGCATCGTCGAACTCCACCCCCGCTTGAGGGATGGGGAGATCATTACCCAGGGAAGCCTGCTGTTAAAGATCGACCCAGCCGACTATGAGCTTAATCTGGCACAAGCAGAGGCAGAACTGGCCGAACTTGAAGTTGAGGAGAGTAATGCCAAGGCCACCCTCCTCATTGAGCAGCGCAGCCTGAAAATTGCACAACGAGAACTGGAACGACTCACCAAACTGGCTAAAAAAGGTACTGCCTCACAGAGTGATGTGGATGATGCCGAACGAAATTTACTCAGCAGTAGCAATGCTGTGCAAAACGTAAAAAATAGCCTGGCACTACTACCCACCAAACGAAAAGTGCTTGAAGCCAAAAAAACCCAAGCTGGTAGAGACTTACAAAATACCAGTGTACGGGCACCCTTTAATCTTCGCGTCGCCAACATGGGAATTGAAATTGATCAGTATGTCGGCAAGGGTGAGATGCTGCTGAAAGGCGATGCGGTCGACCGGGTTGAAGTTATCGCAAGATTCCCACTCTCTTCGATACGAAGACTGTTCATTGGCCGTAAGATGAGAGACACCGATATCATGGAAGGTAATCTCGCTGAGTACGTTGCCTTTAAACCACGAGTGCGACTTGATATGGGAACAACCATTGCCGAGTGGGAAGCCGAGTTTGTGCGCTTTAGTGACAATGTTGATCCCGAAACTCGCACCATGGGAGTAGTTGTCGCAGTAAACAACCCCTTCGAAAAGGTCATACCCGGCCTTAAGCCTCCCCTTTCTAAAGGAATGTTCGTCCAGGTACTACTGCAAGGTAAACCCCAAGCAAACCGGGTAGTGGTACCACGTTCTGCGATTAGAAACGGAAGCGTCTATATCGCCGATCAACAAAACCGGCTGCAACTTCAACCGGTTGAGATCCTTTTCAGTCAGGGTGAGATCAGTGTTATTGCAAAAGGCATTGAGGCCGGCCAAAAAATCGTTGTGTCTGATCTGGTCCCTGCAGTTGCTGGCATGCTTTTGCAAACCAAGACGGATAAGAAGATGACAGAGGCTGTCATGAATGCCGCGAGAGGCCAACTATGATCGATTGGTTCTCCCGTCACCCCACAGCCGCCAATCTGCTTATGGCGTCGATTATGCTGCTGGGCCTGACCACCCTACCCGGATTGCAGCGAGAAACACTACCAGAGATCCACAACGACAAGGTGGAGATCAGCGTTATCTACAAGGGTGCGACAGCTGACGATGTGGAAGATGCCATATGCCGTCGCCTGGAAGATGCTCTAGAAGGCATCAGTGACTTGGACGAGATGCGTTGCGAATCCAGAGAAGGCGTCGGTGTCGCTACGGCTGTCATGGTTGAAGGTTCAGACATGGCCCGGTTCCTTGATGACGTAAACGCAGAAGTGGATGCCATTGATGACTTTCCTGATCAAACAGAACTACCTGTAATCAAAGAGCTTGGACGCACAGAGCCAGTAATCTCCATTGCAGTAACAGGTCCGCAAGACCCGGTTGCGTTGAAGGCCTATGCGGAAAACCTAAAATCTCAGCTGCTAACCCAAGAGGATATTGCAGAAGTCACCATAAACGGCTTCTCAGACCATCATATACGCATCGAGATTCCAGACTGGCGTTTGCGCCAGTTTGGCCTCTCGGCAAACGACATTGCCACGGCAGTAGGTCGCCATAGCATCAGCACCCCAGCCGGTCGTCTCGAAGGTAACCGTGAGGATATTCTGATTCGCTTTGACGACCAGCGTAAACGTGCAGATGAATTCTATGATCTGGAGATAATCTCCAGCAGCAGCGGTGCTACCATTCGTCTCGGCGATATCGCAAAGATCACCGACCGATTCGATCGAGATGAAGAGAAGATTATTTTCAACGGTGAACGAGCAGCCCTATTGGATATCGCCAAGACTCGCTCGCAAGACATACTCAGCGTTCTGGAGGGCATCGAAGCCTTTGTTAAAAAGGAGAATCAACTAGCCCCTCAAGGCATTCAGCTAACGCTGACTCAAGACCGGGCCTCGGTGGTTCAGGATCGTCTCAATATGCTGGTGCGCAATGGAGTACAGGGATTGATAGCTGTTTTCTTGGTGCTCTGGCTCTTCTTCAGCCTACGATACAGCTTCTGGGTCACCATGGGTCTGCCTGTCTCATTTCTTGGCGCACTGTTTGTACTACCGATGCTGGGTGTGACCATCAATATGATCTCCATGGTCGGTCTATTAATCGGTATCGGCCTATTGATGGATGATGCCATCGTGATTGCCGAAAACATCGCATCACGCATGAGCAAGGGCGACACCCCTATGCACGCTGCAATTAGTGGCGCTCGCCAAGTATTGCCCGGTATTGCTTCATCCTTTGCCACAACCCTAATGGTATTTGGCTCCCTGGCGTTCATCACTGGTGACATCGGGCAGATACTCCGTGTCATGCCCATCGTGCTGATCATCGTAATCAGTGTCAGCCTACTTGAAGCTTTCCTAATCCTGCCACATCACTTGAGCCACTCGCTGGCGCATATGAAAAAGCAACCTGACTCCCGTTTTCGTCAAGGTTTCGAAAAACGCTTCTCCAGGTTTCGTGAAAACTGGTTCGGCCCTCTACTCGACCGAGCGGTGGAGTATCGCTACCTGACGCTCGGCATTGTCTTGATGCTGCTGATTCTCTCAATAGCTATGCCAGTAGGTGGCAAATTAAAGTTTGTCGGTTTTCCAGACTTGGACGGGGATGTGCTCGAAGCCCGGGTACTGCTGCCACAAGGCACACCCTTGTCTCAAACAGAAGCGGTTGTGGAGAAAATCACTCAGGCGCTGAAAAGGACCAATCAAGCCTTTATCCCAGATCAACCCGAGTCCCAACCCTTGGTACAAAACGTCTCTGTTATCTATGGACAGAACCCGGACGCCTACGAATCTGGCCCCCATGTGGCCAGGATTATTGTCGATCTGCTCAGCGCTGAAATCCGCAATGCCAAACTCGATGATGTCATTAATAGCTGGCGAGAAGAGACTGGTACACTGAGCGATGTCATCTCAGTCAAATATACCGAACCCGCTTTTGGCCCAGGTGGGCGACCCATTGATCTACGCCTGCTGGGCTACGATCTGAACCGTCTGAAAGCTGCCTCGAACGAACTGCAAAACTGGCTCAACAGCTATCGTGGAGTCAACGACTTAAGCGATGATCTGCGCCCCGGAAAACGGGAGTTCCGACTCCATTTTAAACCTGGCGCTGGGGTGCTGGGAATCGATGCACAGCAGGTCGCCGAGCAGGTCAGGGCCGCCTACCAAGGGGTAAAAATTGATGAATTTCCAGTCGGTCCGGAAACCTATGAAGTAAACCTTAGACTCGTTGCTAATGACAGGGCGGACGCAGATGACCTTTTCAATCTGAGTATTCATGGACCGAATGGCACACTCATCCCCCTTTCAGCTGTGACAGATATCGAAGAGATCAGGGGCTGGGCAAGAATCAACCGCGTCAATCGCCAACGGGCCGTTACGGTACAAGGCGATGTAGATCGCAATCTGATTAATGCTCAAGAGCTACTGGGTTTAGCTAAAACGCTATTTATACCTGAGTTGCTTAAGCGCTACCCAGACATTCACTACGATGTACAGGGAGAGAGTAAAGAGTCGGCCAAAACTGGCCAGTCGATTGTACGCAATGTGTTACTAGGGCTACTCGGTGTTTATATGTTACTGGCGCTCCAGTTTAAGGGCTATATGGCCCCGCTGACTGTAATGATTGTTATTCCATCGGCGTTAATCGGTGTTATCTTTGGCCACATGGCACTCGGACTGGATCTAACCATGCCAAGTATCGTCGGGATGGCCTCACTATTTGGCGTGGTGGTTAATGACTCCATCCTGCTGGTGGTATTCATCCGTGACGCGACTGACAGCGGTGTCACGGTCATCAAAGCAGCCAAACAGGCGGCTCGCGCTCGCTTCAGGCCAATCCTATTAACCTCAATCAGCACCATTGCTGGACTCACACCCTTGCTGCTGGAAAAAAGCTTACAGGCACAAATCCTCATTCCCCTAGCCGCAAGTATCGCCTTCGGACTAACCGCAGCCACACTGGTGGCTCTCTTCCTGGTACCGTCGCTTTATTGCATCCTAGATGATTTTAATCTGCTGGGTAGATTACACAATGAGACCGATGAGGAGCTAATGGGTGAAGGCTCTGACAAGAGCAAATCAGATACCTGTTATTAGAATGGAGCGGTCAACTGATTTTTTAGGTTCAAACTCATCTCCGAGCGGGGCTTTTTAGAATGGATATCTACGCTGCTCTACGAATACCACGCCAACTCAACTAATTTTAAACCGCTCCACCAGTTGTGTGATCAATTTGGATATAGCGCGCAACTCCTGCCCGGTCGTTTCCGTCTGTGCCGTAGATAACTTACTCTGCTGCGATAACTCGCCCAAACTATTGGTACTTCTCTCTATCTCCTCTGAGACCAATCTCTGCTCTTCCGCCGCATTGGCTATGTCGATAGTCATATCTTTTATTTCAGTCACAGCGCTGGTTATCGCTTTCAGTGCATCTCCCGCTAGAGCAGCCTGATCCAGAGTTTTAACGGCACCATCGCGGGTCTTTTCCATTAAACCAGCCGTGTTCTGCGCGCCAACCTGTAAACGTTCGATGATATCATTTATCTCACGTGTTGAAGTCTGGGTGCGGCTGGCCAAGGTACGAACTTCATCAGCGACAACAGCAAAGCCCCGCCCCATTTCTCCCGCTCTTGCAGCCTCAATCGCCGCATTGAGCGCCAATAAATTGGTCTGTTCAGCAATTCCTTTGATTACGGAGACCACCACACCAACCTGGGATGTCTCTTCTGCCAATGCCTTCATGTCGGTCGTAGCCTTTTCAACACCTTCCGATAGGCATGTAATCGCATTTACGGTGTCACCAACCACATTGCCACCATGTTTCGCCTGGCAATCGGCATCCTCTGCGACGGTAGCTGCTTTTGCGGCACTTTCGGCCACACTTTTAACGGTTGAAGTCATCTCAGTCATGGCTGAGACAACTTGCCTCATGGCCTCATCCTGCTGGTTAGCTGTCGATTTTGAGGTCTCTGCAACAGATGCCAATTCCGATGAGAATTCATCCATCTTCCAGCTCGACTCAGCAACCTGACGGATCAAACTCTGAGTCTCAGACGCAAACTGGTTGAAACCTGTTGAAAGACGCTCCAGTTCAACACCACCATCGACAGGCAAACGACGCGTAAGGTCACCGCCTCCTGCACCAACCGCTTCCAAGCCGTCTGCGGCACGATTGACGCTCAGGACAATACTACGACTGATCAAAAAGTTAAGAAGCAGCCCTCCCAACAAGGCCAATCCGCCTAGACCGAGTCCCGTTAAAAAGGTTTTATCTACCTGCTCATTCACCATCTTCTGGGTCTTGGCTACGCGCTTTGCTTCGCCAATAATGAGCGGTTGTAATAGCTTACGGATACTGCCC
>JARRQF010000087.1:0-12061 GCA_037382065.1 Candidatus Thiodiazotropha sp.
CACCCTATGACTTTTGCGACACCCTCAGGGAGAGAGAGGGGACGTTCTTTTTTTAGCTTGTCCATTGCCTGGAACTATTTCCCTCTCATATGAATGATTAACAAATTCTTGTTGCGTTAATGAATTCGCCTAATAAGCTAAGATAAATCGCCTCTTCGGTCGAGTTCGTGGCTTGCCGATAAGTTATATCTATCCATTCAATTCAGATCGTCCCCTCTCCCTCCGGGAGAGGGACAGGGTGAGGGGATATCAAAAGCACACGGCGTATTTGTTACAAAGCAGCTTAAGTTTTATGCAGGATTTCGTGATTGCGTAGGATGCGGTGAGCGGTGCGAACCGCATCAATCGTGCGATGGCTCACGAACATCCATGATGCGGTTCGTACCTCACCACATCCTACATTTCATCCTTTAATGGTGGAACAGAACCCCACCCTATGACTTTTGCGACACCCTCCAAGTACTCCAAGACCTATTATGCCTACAACCCACTGAAAACCAGAGCCTTCTAAATAATCAACTAAAGCAAGTATACCAGCACAAATTAGAAATGATAAACCTGCACCAATAACCAAAGATAATGTAAATCCATTAAACATTAATCCGAGCAAAAAGATTGCTATACCCCATACTGATGCAGCAAGAGGTGAATTTCGTGTATTAATCCACAAGTACCCGATCGCCAGTATCAGTGGAATCTTAAATAACAATACCATAATAAAATCTCTCTAATTTCTCCCTTAAAAATAGGATCAAACAGTTCTTTTCTAGGCTTCTATTGAAATCCTAGAAACTCATCCCATTTTCGATGATAATGTCGGTAGCACCCAAAATGGTAGGATAATAGGTACCAGCATGATTGTTTCCTAGTGCAAATAGCACTTTGTTATCTAGTCCGTACTTCGCATTGTTAGTATCATACTTACTTAGCTCAACTAGTGATTCAATAAGCCTATCTGGTGAATAATATTCTGGCCCCAAATACTCGCTCAAATTTACACCTTTTATTCTTTCCTTAATTCTCTGATCGGTCATTTTATACTCAAATCATATGGCTACCATAGCCTGTGGTTAAAAGCCGTGTGCTTCAATCCCAAAACACGCAGATCCGATCCCATGCTGCCAGTCATTTTCTTCATCTGGAGTGCTTTGACTGCACACAGATTACCAGAAAAAAATCGGACATTTCAGTGAAAAGGTGGCTAAATCGGACGGTAGTGATACCATTTCATCTTGTTTTGGATTGAATGGGCCTGGTGTGTCTTGTTAGCGATCTAGGCTCATGAGTTGATTTACAGCAGTTGTCCCTTAGTTGATGGAGCAGTTTGATGCAGCGGTTTTTCACCAGTCTTGGCACCGTTTTTTCCCTTTTATTCGGTCGCATGAGCTGGTCAGCACCTCCTTGGGTACGCTTTCTTGTCGGTCTGCCGCGCCAGTATCCACGCCATGTGTTGGGAGCACTGATTATCGCACTGTTGCTGGGGGGCGGCATTGCTTATTATCTACAGCTTCCTATTCCGCTCCGCTATCTCGCTCAGGTTTCAGGGCCGAGGTTAACGCCGGTAGTGGATGAAGTGCTGCAACCTCAGCCGCTCACCATCGCGTTTGATTACGATCCCGATTATCTAGCTGAGACAGAACAGTCGCTACCCGAGGTCTCGCTAGCCAACATGATGTTGCTGGACAAACCGATCACTCAGGGAATTCGCTTGCAGCCGGCGTTGGCCGGTGAATGGCGCTGGCAGGATGACCAGACACTGGTGTTCAATCCTGAAGAGGATTGGCCGGCAGGGCAGACCTACCTAGTTCATCTCTCTAAATCGCTGTTTCGCGATGGGGCCAAACTTAAGGATGAATCGGTGTCGTTTACTACGCCACCATTCAATGCTGAGATAGTTCAGTTTGAGCTTTACCAAGAGCCGGGGGGAACCAGCCGTGAACGCGAGGGGGTTGCGACGCTAAGTTTCTCGCATCCGGTAGACAAAGCAAGCCTGGAGGCAAAACTAAGCGCACAGTTGATTGAGACGCCAGTTGATGAGGGCAAGCTGAAACTTCGCAAGCGCAAACTAGCGGTGACGCTTGAGTTCGATAAACTCGGGCGCACCGCCTACCTGCACACGGAACCTGTGGCAATCATGGACTATCCCAATAGGATTGAACTGGTTATGGCGACTGGGGTGACGGCTGCCAAAGGGGGGGCTACGAGCGAATCCGGTGCGATGCAGCAGGTTGATCTGCCCGACTCGACGCATCTATTCAAGGTGAGCGAGTTGAGCACTATGATCGTGCCCAATAAACAGGAACAGCCGGAGCAGATACTCAGTTTGGAATTTTCCGATGAGGTAGCGCACGAACAACTTTCTAATCAGCTTGAAGTCAGGCTTTTGCCTGAAAGGAACAAACCCTGGCCTCTTAGCGAGGCAATTCAGGCTGCCAAAGATTCGCCGTTGGTATCCCTATCGCTTGTCCCCAATGAGCGCGATAGTGCATCACGCTATAGTGCTCGGATGGATGTACCGGAGGGGCGGACCCTATTGGTTTCGCTAAAACCAGAGCTGACCTCGGTAGGTGGATTCCAGCTCGTACGAGGCTATCGTCAATTGGTCGATAGCCCTCGCTATCCTCAAGAGCTGAAGATCACTGGCGATGGCTCGGTGCTAACCATGAGTGGTGAGCATCGGCTCGGCTTGTTGAGTCGCAATCTACAGGCGGTCAGGGTGCAAATCGATCGGGTGTTACCTGATCAGATCAACCATCTGGTAAGTCAAACGTATGGGGACATCCGCAATCCGGCATTCAGCAATTATCAATTCAGCGAACCAAACCTGAGTCAACATGAGGAGCGGATTATCGATCTGGTGAAGCGCCACCCCCGTGAGGCCAACTACGCGGCGTTTGATCTCTCCCCCTACCTGCAAGCTTCCAATACGTACGGGCTCTTTTTTGTTAATGTTGAAGGTTGGGACCCGAACACCTACACGTCGATTGAGGGACTGGCCGACCGACGTCTGATTCTGGTCACCGATCTGGGGCTGATCGTCAAGGACAACGCTGACACCACGCACGATCTATTCGTGCAGTCGATTAGCAACGGTAAGCCGGTAGCTGGCGCTGAAATCACCCTACTGGGGCTCAATGGCAAAGCGGTGATGATGGCCAAGACCGATGCAGACGGTCATGCCCAGCTTGCCGCCACCGATGGATTGGATAGGGGGCGTGCACCAACGGTCTATCTGGTACGTCACGGCAGTGATGTCTCGTTTCTTCCATTCAACCGCGCCGAACGAACCCTAAACTACTCCCGCTTCGATGTGGGTGGGGTCTACAGCGCTCATCAGGCTTCTGATACCTTGAATGCCTTTCTCTTCTCCGACCGTGGGATCTATCGCCCTGGCGAGCAGGTTAATCTGGGTGCCATTGTACGTCGCATGGATCTAAAAGTGCCATCCGCTATTCCACTGGAGATGGAGATTCTCAATCCACGTGGTGCGGTGGTGATGAAACGGCGTCTGACACTACCGAAATTGGGTTTTCTCGACATGTCGTTTCAAACCGAAGCGACTTCAGAAACAGGCTACTACAACGTAGAATTATATGCGATCCATTCGGCTAACGAGCAGCGAGGCTATCTCGGCAGTGTTACTTTTCAGCTGGAAGAGTTTCAGCCAGACCGCCTAAAGATCGATACCCAACTGCTGGGTGAATTGGGTAAGGGGTGGAGCTCTGCTAAGCAGCTACAGATGGAAGTGTCGCTGCGCAACCTGTTTGGTACCCCAGCGGAAACACGTAAGGTGACTGGCCAGATGAGCCTCATTCCGACTGGTTTTCAATTTGCGGAATTTCCGGGCTACCATTTCGATGATCCACTCTCAGACCCGGATAAACCACGGCCCGCTGTGCACCATGACCTACTAGAAACGCAGACCGATGCTGATGGACTCGCTCGCTTTAATCTGCCGCTGGATGAGTTCGCGCAGGGCACCTATCGCCTCACCTTGAATGTTGAGGGCTTCGAGGAGGGGGGTGGCCGCAGTGTGCACGCCAATGCCTCGCTGCTACTCTCACCGCTCGAGGCTTTGGTCGGGGTAAAGCAGGATGGGGATCTTGAGTATATCCATCAAGACGCCGAGCGAGCACTGGCACTGATCGCCCTTAACCATGAGCTTGAACCAATCACCCTGGACTCACTGCAGCTACGCCTGTTAGAGCGCCAAAGCATCTCAACTCTAGTGCGCCAGAATAACGGCACCCTCCAGTACCAGAGCGTAATGCAAGAGAAACCACTGCTTGAGGAGAAGTTTTCAATTCAGGCTCAGGGCGGACGTTATCTACTACCCAGTGATCGGCCTGGCGATTTTGTTTTCGAGCTGATCAACGCCCAGGGTCAACGTCTGGCGCGAGTGCCTTTCCATGTGGTCGGTGCTGGTAATCTAGCCGGGACGCTGGAAAAAAATGCGGAGTTACAGGTCAAGCTTGATAAGAAGGACTATCGTCCTGGCGAACTCATTGAAATGAATATCACCGCCCCCTATACCGGTTCGGGGCTTATCACTATCGAAACCGACCAGGTCCATACCTATAAATGGTTCACCAGCGAAACCACCAGCAGTGTGCAGACAATCCGCCTGCCGGAGGGTATAGAAGGCAATGCCTATGTAAACCTGGCCTTCGTGCGAGCTGCCGACTCCCCCGAGATCTATGTCAGCCCCCTGAGCTATGCGGTGGCACCATTCTCCATCAATCGCAAGGCACGAGAGATTGACATCGGTTTCGATTTGCCGGAAACCGCCCGCCCTGGCAAACCCATGAGCATTGGCTATCACGCCTCAAAGAAATCTCGCATGGTGGTATTTGCGGTGGACGAAGGGATCTTGCAGGTAGCCAATTACCAAACCCCACAACCGCTGGATTTCTTCCTCCGTAAAAAGGCGCTTGAAGTAAACACCCAGCAGTTAATCGATCTGATTCTGCCTGAATTTGAGCAGATCCTGAGGCGATCAGCCAGTGGAGGTGACATGTTGGAGAGTATTGCGACCAGCAATCTCAATCCATTCGTCCGCAAGGTAAACCAGCCGGCAGTCTTCTGGGCAGGCATTGTCGACGCCGACCCGCAGACCCGCTCAGTTAGTTTCCCAATTCCCGACACCTTCAGTGGTCAGCTTAGGGTGATGGCCGTGGCGGTCTCTGACACGGCCATGGGCATGGCGGAGCAGAAAGTTCTGGTACGTGGTCCTTTCGTAATAAGCCCCAATCTGCTGACCACTGCGGCTCCAGGCGATGAGTTCAATGTCAGTGTTGGGGTGGCCAACCTAGTCGAGGGATCGGGGGATCAGGCCGCGATTCAACTAAGCGTCCTACCCTCTGAGGGGTTGGAAATCATTGGCGATGCCGAAACCACGCTAACCTTGGGCGAAGGACGGGAAGGGCGTCACCGCTTCCGGGTACGGGCCAAAGAGCGTCCGGGAGAGGCATCCCTAACCTTCCTTGCCCGTCTGGGTGAGGAGGAGGGGCGGATCAGTGCTAGTCTGAGCGTGCGTCCTGCTATCCCCTACCGCAGTGAGTTTAGCAGCGGCTATGCGAATGATGGCCGAGCGGAAGTGCCTTTGACACGCCAACTCTACCCACAGCTGGCAACCCAAGAGGCCACCGCCTCCAGCTCGCCACTGGTGCTGATTGATGGATTGCATAGCTACTTAGACAACTTTCCCCACGGCTGTACCGAACAGATCGTCAGTCAGATCTTCCCGCTAATCGCCCTGAGTTCCCAACCAGGCTATGCTGGACAACAGCCGGATATTCACCACAAAGTTGAGGCGCTGATAAACCAGCTGCGGACCCGACAGGTGGCATCCGGTGGATTTAACCTATGGAGTGGCGAACAGGAGGCGGCCGACTTTCCATCGGTTTACGCCATGCACTTTCTCGTGGAAGCTCGTGAAGCGGGATTCAGCGTACCCAACGACCTGTTCGACAGTGGCCAGGAGTTCTTGCGTGAATTAGCACGCCGTTCGGTCTCTGATCTGGAGTCGGCTCGGATAAGCGCCCAAGCGATCTATCTGCTGACCCGCAGCGGTCAAGTCACCAGCAACCTGTTACTCGGTCTCCATGAGTGGTTGCAGAAGCAACAGAAAGGGCACTGGAAACAGGATCTATCTGCTGCCTATCTGGCCGCCACCTATGCCATGCTAAAAAAGAACGACGAAGCCGAAAAGCTAATCGACGGCTACCACATCGGTACCGGTGATTGGGCGGTCTACAGCGATTTCCACTCCCCCCTAACCCTGGACGCCCAGTATGTCACTCTGCTAGCTAAGCATTTCCCGAAACGTCTTAAGGCGTTAACGGAACAGGAGATTCGCCAATTGGTCGAACCAGTTTTTGGCGGCCACTACAACACCCTGGGTTCCGCCTATACCATCTTGGCCCTGAGTGCCTATGGGCAGGCGGTTTCAGCAGCGGAACAGGATGCCAAGATCGTCTTCCGGGTCCGTTTGCTTAATGGGGACACGCAGATCCTGGCGACGCAAACGGCCCCCTTTCCTCATATACAACCCACACTGAAGACTCGATCGGTCTCCATAGTGGGTGGTAACGCACTTTTCTACCTCACCTCCCAGGTCGGGTTTGACCGCGATCTACCCAAGAAGTCGATCACCAAAGGGCTGGAGATTCAACGGGAATATCTGGACGAGCAGGGCAAGGTGGTTAGCGAATTCCATCAAGGCATGGAAATAACCGTGCGATTACGGATTCGCGCTACCAATCGCAACTGGGTAAGCAATGTGGCAGTAATCGATCTCATGCCTGGAGGATTTGAAGTCATCCGCAGTTCGGTGCCCCGTCAGTATGGCGACTGGAGTGCCGACTATGTGGATGTACGGGAAGACCGGGTAGTTTTCTATGGCGGCTTTGGCAGCCGTGTTACCGAGTTGACCTACCAAGCCAAAGTGACCGCCGCCGGATCATTCACCCTGCCCCCAGCCTACGCCGAATCGATGTATGACAGGCGTATTCAGGGGCAATCGACAGCGGGGCAGTTGGAGATTATTGCTTCTGAGTAACACTACTGATTTTTTTAGGTTCAACCTAAAAAGATCAGTTGGACAGCGTGAAGAGTGCGCTTGTGGTGGTGCAGGGCAAGGGTCGCTCCTGCACATCCATCTGCCCGCGACACTTGTGCATCCATGCACAGCGCGCAACGACGCGGAATAGCGGATAATTCCGCGTGGTTACTTAGTAGGCATCTTTAAAAACTTGATGAATAAATCCACACCGATAAATCGCTCTTTCCAAATACGAAAAAGAGGGCTTCGCGCACTCCTAGGCCTGGCGCTCGCTATCGGTTTGACCGGCCTTGGCTGGCTACTTTTACCCTGTCCCGATCTCTATGGCACAACGTCTTTTTCCACAGCCTGGCTTGACCGCAATGGTCGTCTATTGCGCCTTGATCTGGCAGCAGACGAGCGCTATCGCCTGAAGATACCGCTGGCATCAGTGGCACCACTGATGCAGGAAGCGACGCTGCTCTACGAGGATCAAAACTTCTATCAACATAGTGGCGTTGATCTGTTTGCCCTGCTGCGAGCTGGCTGGCAAACCTATCTACTCAACCAGCGTAAGGTAGGGGGCTCCACCCTGACCATGCAGGTGGCACGCTTACGTTATGGACACAGCCACGACCTAGTGGGAAAACTGCAACAGATCTTCCGCGCCCTTCAGATCGAGCGCCACTATAGCAAAGCTGAAATCCTTGCCGCCTATTTCAATCTAGCCTCCTATGGACGCAACATTGAGGGAATAGAAGCGGCAAGCCTGATCTACTTCGACAAACCAGCATCGGAACTAACCCTACCCGAAGCGATGGCACTTAGCGTGGTGCCGCAAAACCCGGTACGGCGCAACCCCACCTCAGCCACCGGTTTCAAAACCCTCGTGCAAGCACGTGAGCGACTCTACTCACGTTGGCTGGAAATACATCCCAAAGACAGCACGCGCCGCGCTCAAATCGAACTGACATTGGCAGTGCGACCACCTGAGAAGATGCCATTTCGCGCACCCCATTTCGTCAACGGTTTGCAGGGCGGTCCCGGCCGGGTTATTACCACCCTCAACCTAAACACCCAGAGCGTATTGGAAAGCAGCCTAACCGACTACGTTAAGCGCCACAGAGAGAAGGGCATTCACAACGCGGCAGCACTACTGTTGAATAGCCGCAGCATGGAGGTTGAGGCACTGGTCGGCTCAGCCAATTTTTTCGATAACACCATCGCCGGACAGGTCAACGGCACCACCGCCAAACGCTCTCCAGGATCTGCACTCAAACCCTTTGTTTATGCCTTGGCCCTGGATCAGGGATTGATTCACCCAATGACCTTGCTTAAGGATTCTCCCAGCCGTTTCGGCGCTTACACCCCCGAAAACTTCGACCAGTCCTTTCTCGGACCGGTTCTGGCGCAGGATGCTCTGATCCTGAGCCGCAACGTACCAGCGGTAAATCTCACCGCCGCCCTGCGTAACGGCGGTCTCTACCGTCTGCTCGAACAGGCGGGTATTACCAAGATGCGGGAGGCCTCCTACTATGGCTTAGCCCTACCTCTCGGCGGTATGGAAGTCACCATGCAGGAATTGGTTCAGCTCTACGCCATGCTTGCCAACCAGGGCAGACTTCGGTCGCTGAAGATGCTAAAACAGACGCCATTGAAGAGCGATGAACCACCACTTCTATCCCCCGAAGCCGCCTTCATCACCCTCGATATGCTACGTCACAACCCGCCCCCGAATCCACATAACCTTCCTGGCACAAGCTCAAACCGGGCCCCCGTTGCCTGGAAGACTGGCACCTCATTCGCATTCCGCGACGCCTGGGCGGTGGCCGTGAGCAAAGAACATGTTTTGGCGGTATGGATTGGTAATTTTAATGGCCGAGGCAATCCCGCCTTTATTGGTCGCACAGCGGCAGGACCTCTACTGTTTTCAATCCTTGATAGACTCGATCGCA
This sequence comes from Candidatus Thiodiazotropha sp., assembly GCA_037382065.1. GTDB lineage: Bacteria > Pseudomonadota > Gammaproteobacteria > Chromatiales > Chromatiaceae > Thiodiazotropha. Next base: position 8,998 of record JARRQF010000087.1, read on the forward strand.
AAACCGCCACTGCGACCTCATTTGATCCCGATCCTCGACTCAACCTCAAGCAAGTAGCCATGTGCCGCGAAACCGGTGACCTGCCTGGACGGCATTGCCCACATACGACAAAAGGCTGGTTCATCCCCGGCGTCTCACCGATCCGGGTCTCAAACGTCTACCGCGCTATTCCCATAGACATTGCCAGCGGTCGACGGGCCTGTTTTTACGATCCTCAGACCAGTCGCATGGAGGTATATGAGTTCTGGCCATCCGATCTGCAACGCATCTTCCGCCAAGCAGGTATAATGCGCCGAATTCCGCCCCCCTATCTGGCCTCTTGTACCCTGGATCAGCAAGGCAGCCGTGGTCTGGCACCAACGATTACCTCGCCCAGTGAGTTTCTGAGCTATACCCGACGTTTGAGTCAACATGAAGCGGATCCCATCCCCTTTGAAGCGGTTACCGACGCCGATGTTGCCATGCTCTATTGGTTTGTAGACAACCGTCTGGTCGGTGAATCCAAGTCGAATGAAATCCTCTTATGGCCAGCAGAATCGGGGCAGTTTCATGTTTCAGTTATCGACGATCACGGTAGATCCGCCGAGGTAAAACTTAAGGTGGAGGTAGTTCAGTAGCATTCTGCTAAAAAGATCAGTTGGACAGCGTGAAGGGTGCGTTTGTGGTGGTACAGGGCAAGGGTCGCTCCTGCACATCCATGTGCTCGCGACACTTGTGCATCCATGCACGGCGCGCAACGACGCAGAATAGCTCGCTATTCCAAGGAGTTGCAACGCCGCCATGTGCCGCCACAAGCGCGCCATTCACGCTGTAGCGTGATTCACCCAACAGGTGACCATAACCATCAAGCTATTTTCTTTAAAATCAGAAACCTGCTATTAGAATGGAGCGGTCAATTGATTTTTAGGTTGAGGGCTGATCGTCTGACTCATGACGAGACGACGGCCTCCCCAAAAAAACAACTAAAATCACTCTTGATGAGAGGTACCAACTGCATTGCTATTGCTGTGCTTCGAAAAGCATTTAGGGCAACTTTCGCATGCTGCTCACTATCCCAAGAAATCCTATCGGACCAGGACTCTGCCCCCTCATACAGCTCATACGCTACGAATCCATCCCTACTCTTGAGCCAAACAAGCATTTTCTCTGTCAAAGCAAGGAAGCCTTTGCGTGATACTCCCTGCTTAAGTCTAAAATTAACTATTTGCACATACATGATGCAATGGTTTCATTACTCTATATTTATCTAAGAAGCGGCGCTTACAATGCCATCAGTAGCACGCATTTATATATTACTACTACTTATAGAATGCCATCAGTAGCACGCATTTATATATTACTACTACTTATAGATCGATACGTCGATATATTGATATCTTCAATAAACTCATTAACAAGTAGTATCTGATTACTTAGTATTGCTATCTTTTTTCAACACAAAGCGTTCGCGGTTCCACTGATAGACAGACTCGATATCGCCATCAGGAGAGCGAACAGCGAGATCTGTACCCACATGAGGAATCTGATAATCTTTCCATACCTTATAATCAGGCAAAATCCGTTTTGATATATCTTGCCAACCAGGCTCTTCAGGATTTAAGAATAGCGTTGATTGCCCCTCTGTAAATGTCGTTTGGAAAGCTATTATTGGCTTTTTTTCACGAGTCATGAATATACTAAACACATATCCAGGCAAGCCACCATCACCAGCAATTTGAAGATAACCATTACGTATATCACGAACCAGTAAGCGGCTACTTCCTGGTTTTACTAATTCCCATCTTTCTAATTTTGTTGCATTGAGATAGTCAATTGGAACATTGAGAAAGTAGTCAACAATCTTGGGATTCTTTGCGGATGGAATTTTTACGATCCACGGTTTAAGTACACCTATGGCTTGGGCCTTTGATGTTACTCCGTCAAGAGCCTTACTCGCTTGTTCGAGATGAGTGGCGTTAAGACCTGAGCGGCGATAGACATCGCCACCGAAATACTGATCGCCACCGGCAATCGCAGGCCTCGAATAGGTTTCAAGCAAAACCAGATCTTTAGCACCATCAGGCCCTATTGTGAAGCAGTGATTCACTTGAATGTCGTAAAATTCATCTAGTGGTTCTCCATCCTTTACCACAATCCGATGATATACAGACTTTGTATGTTGCGGTGCTAAATACCATATATGGTACTGTTTCGCCGGCTGACTGAGAGAAAATATCAAAAGGATACCCTGCTTGTCAGCACCGAAATCAATCGCCTGAGGGTTAATAAGTAGTTGCGCCTCTGCTGGTAACACCCTTGATGCCAGATCAGCGTAAGACTCTTTTTCGACCATAGGAATAATCGCATCTGGTGCATATCCAGCTCCCTCAACCGAGAAAGAGCTTTTGAGTGGTACGAAACAGGATAGAAAGGCCAATACCAATAATAGCTTGTAACTACATATTTTTTCTCGAAAATGAGTCCACATTATATATAATCCATAAATAGTCAAAGTCCATAATTACCAAAATACCTGCCTTCGATCATAAAGACTGAATTCATCCATACTCATAATAACAACAAACATTTCAAGCAATCGACGCGATTTTTCTAAAGTTTGAACCAGTATAGAATTTAGGGCGTGCTCCCCATCACCTCATACACCGTCACATCATTCATAAAGATCCACACCAATGTTATTCGGCAACACACTTTTTATGTCAATTATCCTAAAAAGATCAGTTGGACGGCGTGACGTGTGCACTTGTGGTGGTGCAGGGCAAGGGTCGCTCCTGCACATCCATGTGCCTGCGACACGGGTGCATCCATGCACGACGCGGAATAGCCCGCTATTCCAAGGAGTTGCAACGCCGCCATGTGCCGCCACAAGCGTGCCATTCACGTTGTAGCGTGATTCACCTAGTAGGTATCGGTGTCCGGCCTATATTGCCCAAGGTAGCCCTGAGTTTTTCGCGAGAGGCTTATACAGGCTGATGGTTTCGATTAATGGGATTATAAGCCATTGCATGTGCCGGCAATCATCATCCTCAGGAAGGCTTTATATAGCGAGATTCAGCAGATAAAT
>JARRQF010000088.1:0-17726 GCA_037382065.1 Candidatus Thiodiazotropha sp.
GTTAAATGGAATAGAATATCAGGCAATGGGTAGGCCGAAAAAAGAGCGCAAGTTCTTACACGTTTTAGCCCTTAATGGTGGACCAATGACCCACCCTACGACTTTTGCGACACCCTTTGGAGGAAGAAGGGACGCACGATATCTTGCTAATTTATCTCGGCTCACTGGATGTCTATTTTATTTTTATTTTATTTTTATAGCTCCTTAGCTAGTGTGATCTGGAATTTATATTTGGCATCCTAAATCTCTTGAATATCTTCGCAACCATTTGTAATTTATTTTTTACATAGTAAGCTGAGTCGTATGCGCAATTCGAATAGCAATCCACATTGCAATTGGCTAGGTTGCGTTTCATTTTACTTCGAAGTGCTTTAATGTCAGCACTATTGAGATCAAGAAAAGCGATATCAAGCTCATCCATCTTTTTGGTGCAGCTTCTGATTTTTCCATTTGGTGCAATATTAATCCAGCCATATCGCGTCGGATAGTTACAATTCCAAAACACCTCTCTATGCATAAAAAGAAAAATATTTTTAAAGTATGCTTCAGGGTCGATAATTGGATATCCCGCACGCTTTTTACTCACTATATCCGCTATGATTTCCTGCAATCTTTCTCGATCATCCAAAGAAAAGTAGATTTCAGAATCTGCTGGCTCTCCTACATTGATCGGCGGAATAACATAGCCAATGGAAAGTTGAATATCATTGTTTTTCGAAAACTCCATGAGGCTTTTAATCTCATCAAAGTTATCATTATAAATAACCGCATTCAGGCGAGTATGCATCCCATACTTTTTCTTGGCACTGGCCAAATCGCCTATTAAATCATTTCTGACTAGTTTATTCTTTTTCGAGATAGATGAAATTTTTAGACCATCTGTCGATATGTTTAGGTAATCAAGCCCTGATTTGGATAACTTTAAAATCGTCTCACGATTTAGCAACGTACCATTAGTCGTCATATCGGTGAGTATATGTCGTTCTGTACATGCTGCTATGGCATCGTATATCCTGCCCCATAACATCGGCTCTCCACCGAGAAACGTTATCAAGCCAACCCCTAGCTGTTCGGCCTTTTCAAGGTAGTCAAGAAACTCATTCCACTTCATCTCATATGAGTCATCACGTCTTTGCCAGCAATACTGGCATTTAAGATTACATCTATCAGTGGGGATAATTCGAACAAAGCCGGCAGTATCGCGAATACTACCTTTTATATATGACCTTGCAAATGTGGCATATTTACGATATTTTTTTAAAAAAATCATGTACCTACCTAGGTCCAGTCAATAGCCTATAATTGATTAGTCAAAGTAAAATTAAATACCAAACTGTCCCCAGTGTAAATGCCGGAGGTTATCGTTCATGCGATAGGTTTAAAAATACTAATCAGACCATAAGTAGCATTCTTTATTTATTGTGGTGGCTTAGATATGAGACCTTAGGTTTTACATTTTTCTACGAAGACCTGTCCAGAAAGAGACTGGTTAATGCACCTGAAACCGATATTAGGTATCATCTATCCTGCTGATGAGAATTAGATATCTGCGCGACCTGCCAAGCTGTGGACATGAACAACCCCCTACCATTATATAGGCATGTCAGGATATAACAGTATTTGGCTGCGCTTCAGATACCGCTTCAACGGTAGGACCTATGCACATTCTCTAAGAATCTATCCGGTCCTAATCAAGGAACTCTACTTTTGAAAGGAGCAAAAGCATGCCTAACATTCATCCATCTAACCGCTCGCCGAAATCCCACAGTTCCAACCGATTTCTGTATCTCCTGGCCATCACCGTCGGCATCCTGTATGCGCTGTACATATATGGGATCGCCTTCAATGACCTGAGTGAAGATGAACTGGTTCAACTCAGTGCCCTTTGGGTACTATCCATCGTATTTGGCGTCTACGGCTTCGTAGCAGAAAAGCTGTTGCAACTGATAGATGAGGGAGATGACCTCACTATCTTCCGGGCTACGCAGATATGGACCAGCACGGTACCAATAATCGGGGTCATACTGATGTTGCCCTTTCTATTCATTAAAGGCAAAAACCCGCTAGTTATTGCACTGCTCGCCACTCTATTCTGGGCCCTGTTGCTGGCTGGGTTCTTTGCTGTCATCTTCCCGTTATTGTAGCGGTATGGATGGGCACTAGTTTTGAGTATTTTCGTTTTCATAACCCTGCTAGGGTTATCTCTTATATACGATCTCTTTTGGGCCGAATATACTACCAACTGAAATTAGGGCTTATCAACTATAAAAGAGGGTGTTCACAATGACTGATTCAGTTGGTGGTGGGGTATCAAGTAGTAGAATGAGTGGAGGATCCATCGGTAATTCTTCACTAGATAATAGCTCCACGGGAAATGCGAATAGTGTTAATTCCTCTACGACAACTACTGAATTAGCAAGTATACCAACCACATCCGAAGAAATTTACCGTTCACCTACTACAGCAGAACAGCTGACCTGTTCACCAACAACAGCTGAACGACTTACAAATATAGAGAGTGCTTTAGACCGGGCACTTGATTTGTCAAAAGATGCAAGCATTGACAAGGGTTTATATTCAAATCAAGACAAAAGCGTAAATCTCGGTCATGTGAAAGCGAAATATACAGCACCAGATGCTGACCTTGACCTTGAAAAAGCTAAAGCCCATGCATCAATTGGTTTATCTGGAGAAATCAATATTGGCGATGCTAAAACGGAGTTTGGTATAGGCAACCTAGGTCAAGTAGATGGTAAAATTACTGTAGGGACAATCAATGCACACGCTAATATCGAAGCAAAAGCCGAAATCAAAGGACTCACTAATACAAGCGCCAGCCTAAAAGCCAGTGCAGGAGCAGAAGCTATGGCTATAGATGTTCATGCCGGCTTCAAGAGCAGTATTACCCCAAAGTCAGTGGGTGACACATTGAGTGAATTCTACAATAGTTACATTGACCCAGTTGTTGACTATGTTGCTGGTCAGGATATACCTGAAATACCTGAGATACCCGACTATCTTGACCATGGTATCGTTATTGGCGGTCATGTGGAAGGAGGTTACGGTGCTTCATTAAAAGGTAGTGCAGGCGCTGAAATAGGTAATGGAAAAGGCGCCAAAATTAGTGGTAGCTTTAAAGCTGGTCTTGGTCCGGTTATCGGTGCAGGTTTCACATTTGGCGTGAAGTAACCCAATTGCTTCATCTACTATACGGGTAACCATTTTGCCAGGTATGACTTTAATCAGAACTTCATTAGTTTCGAGTGGCTATCTCTTTGATCATAAAGTACAACCGCCAGCCTGACTTTTTAAAAGTACATAAGAAAGTCATATATAGACTGTGGCGTGTGCGCTGGTGGTTGATACTTCTTGCTGGCCTATCGGCCATTACTACGGTCTATTTGATTCCGTTCAGTGGTCATGATGCAGGTGCTCCTGCTAGCGAAGGTCTATGGATTAGACTTAAGTTTGCTATCCTTTTTAGCTTTTTAGCAGTACAGCTTACAGCATGGTTTATTTGCACTTTAAAGGCTATCGTTTTGCGTCAATTAAAATGGGTTGTTAGCCTTCTATTATTTCCTCCTGCAGCATTTCTGTACCTACTAATAAATCCCTGAGCGTCGATCTACCAGCAGATCCTCTTGTGGGCAATAACTCGGTTCCCATGTAGGGATATCCATGTCAGATGGTCATCGATAAGATTCCATTCTTATCCAAGGAGTTGCAACGCCGCCATGTGCCGCCACAAGCGTGCCATTCACGTTGTAGCATGATTCACCCAATAGGGAACCATAACCATTGAAGCTATTTTTTTAGGTTTAACCTTTCTTTAATTTAGCAAAGGCTTCTGCCATAGCTCCTCTCGGCGCTGCCTGCTGATGTGATGGTTTCTTTGGCGGCCTTGATTGAGAGGCAGGCTTCTTCTCTCGCTTTGAAACACGCTCTTTCGTGGAGGAGGAATCATCGGTTAGACGCATGGTCAAGGCGATACGTTTACGAGGAAGATCTACTTCCATTACTTTGACTTTAACCAGATCGCCAGCTTTGACCACTTCATGAGGGTCTTTAATGAATCTATCGGCAAGGACTGAGATATGCACCAAGCCATCCTGGTGAACACCAACATCCACAAAAGCACCAAAATTGGTAACATTAGTCACCACACCTTCAAGAATCATGTCAGTTTTTAAATCTTTAAGGGCTTCAACCCCCTCCTTAAATTGCGCGGTTTTGAACTCTGGGCGTGGGTCGCGCCCTGGTTTTTCCAGTTCGTGAATAATGTCCTGCACGGTTGGCCGTCCAAACTTCTCATCGGTAAAGTCGTTGGCAGCAAGGGTATTGAGAAATGCACTATCACCGATCAACTCAGATATCTGGCGGCCACTCTTCGCCAAAATTCGTTCTACCACAGGATAGGCTTCAGGATGCACCGCTGATGCATCAAGCGGGTTGTCACCCTTCATGATGCGTAGAAATCCAGCACACTGCTCAAAGGCCTTTTCGCCAAGACGCGGGACTTTAAGAATCTGCTTGCGGGTCTTGAATGCACCATGTTCGTCGCGATATTTAACGACATTGGTCGCCATCAGAGAAGAGAGCCCTGCGACTCGGTTGAGTAGAGGTGCTGAAGCCATATTAATATCCACACCGACGGCATTGACACAATCCTCTACAACGGCATCAAGTTGGCGAGCCAGTTTTACCTGCGAGACATCATGTTGATACTGCCCTACTCCGATCGCCTTTGGCTCGATCTTCACCAATTCCGCCAAAGGGTCCTGTAGTCGGCGTGCAATAGAGACCGCACCACGCAAAGAGACATCGAGTTCTGGAAACTCGTTTGCGGCAAATTCCGACGCCGAGTATACAGATGCCCCTGCTTCACTAACCATTACTTTGGATAGGCGTAATTCCGGGTGTAGCTTAATCAATTCAGCTGCCAACTTATCGGTTTCACGCGAGGCGGTGCCATTACCAATGCTAATCAGTTCGACCTTATGCTTGACCGCCAGTTTTGCCAATATCTGAATCGACTCTTGCCACTGATTCTTCGGCACATGCGGATAGATGGTTGCGGTATCAGATAATTTACCCGTCGCATCCACCACCGCCACTTTGACACCAGTACGCAGCCCTGGATCGAGCCCAATTGTGGCACGTGGACCGGCAGGTGCAGCCAATAGCAGGTCATGCATATTCCTGGCGAAGACCTTGATCGCCTCCTCTTCTGCTAATTCGCGTAGGCGTGTTTTTAGATTGGTATCGAGATGGGTAAATATCTTGATCCGCCAAGTCCAACGCACCACGCCTTTTAACCACGCATCTGCGGGCCGCCCCTGATCACGAATCCCCTTCTGAGCTGCGATCATACGTTCGGCAACGCCCATTTCAGTTGTTTTTAGGTCAGCATCTTCTGGTATTTGAAGTTCCAGATTAAGCACCCCTTCCTGTCGGCCACGAAACATCGCTAAGGCCCGGTGCGATGGGATAGCATTAATAGCCTCGGAAAAATCGAAATAGTCAGAAAATTTCGCCCCTTGCTGCTCCTTACCTTCAGCTACCTTAGCGGCAAGCACACCATGCTCCCATAGGTACTCTCGCAAGCGGCCCACCAACTCAGCATCTTCTGCAAAGTTTTCCATAAGGATCTGCTTAGCACCATCAAGGGCGGCATCAATGTCAGGTACGCCTTTCTCTTGGTCGATAAATGCCAGCGCCTTCTGCTGTGGCTCAAGTGATGGATCGGCAAACAGGGCATCCGCCAATGGAGCAAGACCCGCTTCACGGGCAATCTGAGCCTTTGTCCGGCGTTTCGGTTTGTAGGGCAGATAGAGATCTTCCAGACGAGTTTTTGTATCTGCAGCCAACAGAGCTGACTTCAGTTCCTCTGTTAATTTACCTTGCTCCTGAATCGACTTCAGCACCACCTCACGCCGCTCTTCCAGTTCACGCAAATAGAGCAACCTTTCATCGAGATTACGTAGTTGGGTATCATCAAGCCCCCCGGTAACCTCTTTACGATAACGGGCAATAAAGGGAACCGTCGATCCCTCATCCAACAGACCGATCACGGCCTCGACCTGATTGACTCGAACACTCAGCTCATCGGCAATGCGTTGCGCTATAGACATAACTTCACCTGGGTTGAAACATAGCAAGGGGGGGATACTAACAAAGCCAGACTGAGGGCGAAATATTGACATTCACCCTCATTCCAGGACTCAAGATAAGGTGGTGGTGCAGGGCAAGACGCAACGACGCGGAATAGCCCGCTATTCCAAGGAGTTGCAACGCCGCCATGTGCCACCACAAGCGTGCCATTCACGTTGCAGCGTGATTCATCCAGTAGGTGACCATAACCATCGAAGCTATTTTCTTCAAAATCAGAAACCTGTTATTAGAATGGAGCGGTCAACTGATTTTTTTAGGTTCAACCCCGAACTGGTCTACCGATTGCTGGCAGACCCGTTGTTATTTCCGATTAGTCACCCCGCCCAATGGCGTAATAGCTGAATCCCGCCTCTTTCAAACGATGCGGGTCATAGATATTGCGGCCATCAAAAATAACGGGGGCCTGTAATGTCTGTTTCATCCGTTCAAAGTCAGGACTGCGGAAAACTTGCCATTCCGTCACAACGACCAAAGCATCAGCTCCCTTAAGGGTATCTTCCTGATTGTCACAATAGACCAAATCATCACGATTACCATAGATTCTGCGGCACTCATCCATAGCCTCTGGGTCGAAGGCCTGAATAGTCGCCCCCGCCTCCCACATTGCCTCCATCAGCACGCGGCTAGAGGCTTCACGCATATCATCTGTATTCGGTTTAAAGGAGAGCCCCCAAAGCGCAAAGGTCTTGCCCTTTACGTCACCAGAATAGTGTCGCATGATTTTCTCTACCAACACCCGCTTCTGGCGATAGTTAACCCCCTCAACAGCGGTCAGTAATTGTGCGTCATAACCTACCTCTCTGGCTGTACGCTCCAGGGCATTAACGTCCTTGGGAAAACAGGAACCACCATACCCACATCCCGGATAGATGAAGGAGTAACCAATGCGTGAATCTGCGCCTATACCATGTCTGACCTGCTCGATATCGGCCCCCAGCCGTTCGGCCAGATTGGAGAGTTCGTTCATAAAGCTGATTTTAGTCGCCAAAATGGCATTGGCCGCATATTTGGTCAGCTCAGCAGAACGTATATCCAGGGCAATCAGACGATCATGATTGCGATTGAATGGAGCATAGAGAACGCGCAGCAGCTCAGTAGTACGAGGATTATCAGTGCCGATAATAATCCGATCGGGTTTCATGAAGTCATCCAGCGCTGCCCCCTCTTTCAGGAACTCTGGATTGGATACCACATCAAACTCAAGCTGTTTACCCTGGGCCTTCAGGGTTTTATTGATTCGATCTCTCACCTTATCAGCCGTGCCTACCGGCACTGTGGATTTATCCACCACCACACGATACTCATCCATATGCTCGGCAATCGATTCGGCCACTGCGAGTACATACTGCAGATCAGCGGAGCCATCTTCATCGGGAGGGGTGCCCACCGCAATAAACTGAAACAGACCATGCTCCACAGCTTTTGCCGGATCAGTAGTGAAGCTCAGTCGCCCTGCCTGGGCATTTCGCTCGACCATGGCATCAAGGCCTGGCTCATAGATTGGTATCTCACCGCGATTCAGCATCTCAATCTTATGACTATCCACGTCCATGCATAGCACATCATTACCGACTTCGGCCAGACAAGCACCTGTCACCAAACCAACATAGCCAGAACCAAATACTGTTACTTTCATCAGCGATCCATATTTAAGTACTCATTACCAGGACGTCATGATACTTGTTGGAACAACAGGAAACCACATCATCCATCACCATTTGCGTTGCCACTCAATCCATCCAGGGTCTGCTGGAGAGAATCGTTTAGCTCACCGGAGGTGTGATCAGCCACCTCCATAACTGGCAGGAGCTGAATCTTCGCCTTGCTGCGAAGAAAGACTGCTCTCATCACCACCCCCTCTCCACGAACACCGCTGATGCGCATGGGGATCAGTGGTGCGCCTGTTATTGATGCCAGACGTGAGGCTCCTGCCTTGATCTTTCTTGGTGGATCTGAGTCTAGATGGATCTTGCCATGGGGAAACAAGGCCACCACCTCACCCTGGCGGAGTGCTTTGAAAGCTTGGCGCATCGCCTTTTCGGGGGATTTTTGCCGATCAACGGGAATACACCCAGCAGCCCGAAATAACCACTGTACACCAAACCGTTGATACTGCTCCCTGGCTATCAGAAAACGCAGAGGTCTGTGGCTGGATGCCACCATTAACAAGGGGTCTAGGCCAGAGGTATGGTTAGAGACCACAATCGCGCCACCATGCTCAGGTATTGGCAATTCAACGGGCGGAAGCCGATGGTAATAGCGGCAAAAAAGACGAATAAGTCCGTCCAAGCTATTCAGCCAGCTCCGCCCCCAATCGGTCCGGTTTGCCTCACGACAACGGCCATTGAGCCAAAATAGAACGGCCGAAGCCAGAAGTATAAGAATCAAACTCTTCATAAATATTGACATCCTCCCCCAGCTAAAGCAGGGGGATTCCTACGGCGCTTAAACGCAGCATTGAACCGTGGTTAAGTCGCTTCGGTGGGTTCCTGCTGCTGGCGGCACCACTCACTTCACAGGCGATCAGGGCTGTGCTCTCGCACCCGAACGAACAGGACGCTGGCGCGTCCGCGCTATCCATCCCTGCCCTGAGCGGCAGGGTTTTTCGCGCAAACTTGATAAACCTTACGTTGAAACAGGTCAGTACGCCGACTGACCAGCCGATCAACAAATAGAATCCCGTCCAAGTGATCTACCTCGTGTTGCAGCGCACGAGCTTCATAGCCCTCCATCTCATACTCAAGTGGCTCGCCAGTTGGACAACAGGCATGCAGCTTGATACGCTCAGCACGAATCACATTACCTGTGTAATCTGGTACAGAAAGACACCCCTCACGCCCCAATTCAAAACCATCCCACTCGGTAATTTCCGGATTCACTAACACGAGCCGACCATGATTTGGCACCGGCTTACGAGTTGTGGAGCAGTCAATAATGATAATCCTTTGCTGCCTGCCAACCTGAGGGGCCGCAATCCCTACAGCGGCCGGCCCCGACAATCGGGTCTCCTCCAGATCCTCGATAAATGCCAGCAGTTCCTCATTAAAATCAACCACTTCATCAGCAACCTCTTTCAACCTGGGATCAGGCAATTCTAAGATTTCCAGGATTGCCATAATTCAGCCAATTAGGGTTTCAATGGGGGAGACATGGACATCAATCTGCTCCGACTCAAGCCTGCCCAACGAGGCTTCAAGGGTTTCGACCGTCGTTTCCGCATAACCCTGAATGGTCATGATGTAGACGGGCTTCTCCAAGCTGCCCACAACATCAGAATTGAGTTCCAGGATATTGAAACCGCTCTCAGCCAGTTTTCCGGTAACCTCAGCCACGATACCAGCACGATCAGCGCCATTCACCCGCACCTGAAAATTGGGCACACAGTGCTGATGTAAACCACCCTGCATGGGATCCTGATGAAACCTGAGCCCGAGACGGTCTGCGACAGGTGCGATCACTAAGTTCAAGGCCTGCTCGCTCTGACCACCATTCACCATCATCATGATGGTGAAATTACCACCTAATCGAATCATCGATGTCTCACCCAGAGTCCAGCCCCCCTGATAGAGCGCCTCAGTCACCTGAGCGACAATTCCTGGTCGGTCTTTACCAACCAGTGTCAACATCTGCCAATTCATAAACTCTCCTCAAGCCAGATCAATGAAGCCATCCGCCCGGTCCTTCCATCACGACGGTAGGAGTAGAAGCGCTTGCTGTCGGTCACTGTACAATAATCTCCCCCACCAATGAACCCCACCCCGGCCCTCATCAGCCGCAATTTGGCCAGCAGATAGATATCGGCCAACCAATGCCCCGGCCTGCCAGGGATAAAGGCCTGTCCACTTTCTTCTGCATCAGAGACAAATACCTGTCGCACCTCTTCTCCAACTTCAAAGGCAGAAGCGCCTATGGCTGGCCCCATCCAGGCTAAAATTGATTCCGCTGGCGCCTGCATGCACGCTAATGCCCGTTCGATAACACCGCCAGCCAATCCGCGCCATCCGGCATGTACCGCGCATACTTCGCAACCATCTCTATCCGTCAATAGCAGCGGAAGGCAGTCAGCGGTAAGCACGACACAAACATCCCCAGCCTGGTCTGAATAGACTGCATCAGCTGCACATCCCCGAACATCTTTGCCGATCTGTGCAACCTCACAGCCATGCACCTGTTGCAACCAGAAAGGTTCATTGGGTAGCTGACAATAATGTGCTAAAAGACGCCTGTTTTGCTTCACAGCCTCTGCATCATCATCCACATGATCAGCTAAATTCAGGCTATCAAACTCATCCCGGCTCACGCCCCCCTGACGGGTAGTCACCACAGCCCTGACATGTGCAGGCGCAGGCCATTCCGCTTGTAGAAGCTCAATCATCCTCTGCCAATATCTTCAACATCTGCTGCATATCGTCCGGGGGAGGCGCTTCCCATGCCAGACTCTCCTCACTCTTCGGGTGAATCAGTTCCAGGCGCGTCGCATGCAGTGCCTGGCGCCGGAATTGTTGCAGCGCCTGTTGCGCCTGGAGGCTGGCTCCCTCAGGTATTTTCAACCGCCCCCCATACACGGGATCACCCAGAAGCGGGTGGCGGATATGGCTCATATGGACGCGAATTTGATGAGTGCGCCCTGTCTCCAAACGAACTTGTAGATAACTATGGGCACGAAAGCGTTGCAGAATACGGAAGTGGGTAATCGCCTGCTTTCCGTTATCTATCACAGCCATACGCAAACGATTAACCGGATGGCGGCCAATTGGCTTATCCACTGTGCCTCCTGCAACCATCACCCCCTGTACAATCGCTCGATACTCTCGTTTTACGCTACGCGCCTGTAGCTGCTGCACCAACGCATTCTGAGCCTGAAGCGTTTTGGCGACTACCAGCAAGCCACTGGTATCCTTATCAAGGCGATGAACAATCCCAGCGCGAGGTATTGTGCTCAAAGCCGGCGAGTGATTGAGCAGTCCATTCAATAAGGTTCCATTCGGGTTTCCTGCAGCGGGGTGCATGACCAGTCCAGCTGGTTTATTGATTACCAGCAGAGAGTCATCCTCATAGATCAGGTCGAGATCCATCGCTTCAGGGGCATCTGACACGGCCTCATCTGTAACAGCTCTTAGCACAACCTCCTCCCCTCCCCGAACTTTATCCTTAGCCCGACAGGAGTTGCCATCCAACTCAACTAGTCCCTGCTTGATCCAATGTTGCAGGCGGCTACGTGAGAATTCTGGATAGTGGTCCGCCAAAACCTGATCAATACGGATACCAGCCATCGTTGTAGGCACACAAAAAGCACGTAAAGGAACTTCAATGGTTGATTCAGAATCGGACATAGTCAGTCCAGGGTTAGTGGAGGCACCCAATGGGTGAGGTTAAAATTCATTGGTTGATTCAGTATTTCGTTGGCTTATGTCAGATATCAGCGGTCAACTGTGGCCTCTAGGTTTATCACAGTGCCTAGTGTGGTGCTTCATACAAATTGACGATTATAGCGTAACGCTAAGCGGTTAGCCGCTAGGCGCGTGCCGCAGGGAATGGCTCGCCCTTTCCAAGGCGCGCAACAACGCGGATGACCGCTTAGCGTCTCGCCCGAAGGGAAGCCTGCTCAGGCCAGGATACTGCGTTGCAATGCTTGAAAAGGGCGAGCCATTCCCTGCGCATCGCTTTGTCTCCTGGCCTGAGCAAGCTTCTATAATCGTCAATTTGTATGAAGCACCACACTAGTATTCATGGGTAATTTTATCGGAACGTCAGTCATTGGTTAATTATGGTGTGTGGCACAGAAGATGTTTTGTAACTGAAACTATGGCTTTCCGTTATACTCACGCATCAATTCATATTTCATTGTAGAGATCACTCATGTTTTGGAAAAGCTTGTTCACCATTTTGATCATTCTACCACTGGTAGGATGCTCAATGCCGGAGCAGTCCGACCCCACTGAGAACTGGAGTGCCAGCCAGTTCTATTCCGAAGCAAAAGAAGCCATGCTGGATGATGACTATGAGCAGGCCATTAAGTACTACAATGGACTACAAGCTCGCTACCCCTTTGGTCGCTATGCAACTCAGGCACAAATAGACATCATCTACTCCCACTACAAAAATGGAGAGCCGGATTCCGCCATTAGCGCAGCTGAACGCTTCATCAAGCTCAACCCTCAAAATCAATTTGTCGATTATGCCTACTATATGAAGGGGTTAGCCAACTATAACCGCAATCAAAGCTTCCTCAGCAACATATTACCAACTGACCCATCAGAACGTGATGCTGGCGCGGCATTTAAGGCTTTCAACGATTTCGCTGAGTTGATACGCCGTTTCCCTGACAGTAAATACTCTGCTGATGCTCATCAGCGCATGCTCTATCTGAAGAATAACCTGTCAAAGTACCAATTACATATTGCCAGATACTATATGAAGCGGGGAGCCTATCTGGCGGCGGCAAACAGAGCAAAACGCGTGATAACTCAGTTTCAGCGCACAGATTCAGTACAGGAGGCTTTGGAGATCATGATTGATGCCTACACCAAGCTCGGCTTACCAGAGCTAGCCAAAGATGCCCAAAGGGTACTGACACTCAATCTCGAAAACGGTAACCTGATGAAAACCACCACACCGAAATCTGAATAGTGTAAGCAGACTCTCTACTGCAGCCCCCCCTTACCCAATAGGGTAAACGGGGCACAGCCAAATTACTGATCAGATCGCGGCTTCATTCTCTTCGCCGGTTCTGATGCGAATAACCTGCTCTACGGAGGTAACGAAAATCTTACCATCACCTATCTTTCCGGTACGTGCGGCACTGGTAATCGCTTCAATGCAGGCCTGAACCTGGTTACCAGCAACAACCAACTCCAATTTCACTTTTGGAAGAAAATCGACCACATACTCAGCACCACGATAGAGTTCGGTATGCCCCTTCTGTCGTCCAAACCCCTTCACTTCAGTGGCCGTCATTCCTGTGACGCCCACCTCTGACAAAGCCTCTCGAACATCCTCCAGTTTAAAAGGCTTGATGATTGCTTCAATTTTTTTCATTGTTACTCTGCTCTCAAAAGAATAATCATTATATTTCAGGTAATTGGCTGGCCCGATTGTAACGCTTCATCATCAGAGGCGTCCATGTCTCCCGGACAGTAACCTTGTGTATTGTCTCATATTTGAGCCTACTTACTAATCTGAGCATAAGTATTACGACACTCAGGGCTATAATAGGTGAGTTATAATTTCCGCCAGGTCAATGGATAGCGGCGATCACGCCCATAGGCCCGTCGGGTAATTTTAACCCCAGGTGGTGCTTGACGACGCTTATATTCATTCAGATCCACCATACGCACCACCCTTTCTACCGTAGCCTGATTAAAACCGGCCTGAATAATCTCATCTACCCCCTGATCTGATTCAACATAACGTTCGAGAATCTCATCGAGTACCGCATAATCAGGAAGGGAGTCACTATCTCTCTGATCAGCTGATAGCTCGGCTGAAGGCGGCCGCTCCAGCACCCGTTGAGGTATGACGGGTGACAAACCATTGCGATAGTGACAAAGACGGTAGACCAAGGTCTTAGGCACATCTTTAATTGGCGCAAAACCGCCTGCCATATCACCATAGAGAGTGGCATACCCCACCGACATCTCGCTTTTATTGCCAGTCGTCAAGAGAATGCGCCGGTTTTTATTACTAATCGCCATCAGTATGATGCCACGGCAGCGGGCCTGGATATTCTCCTCGGTCACATCAACAGGCTTATTCGCAAACTCGTCACTGAGCATTGCCAGGAAAGCATTAAATGCTGGCTCGATAGAGATAGTCCGGTAGTGCACACCCAGAACCTCGGCCTCAGCCACCGCATCCTGATTACTCATATCAGCTGTATAGCGAGAGGGCATCAGTACCACCTCAACCTGCTCTGCCCCCAGTGCATCCACTGCCAACGCCAGGGTCAATGCAGAGTCGACTCCGCCAGAGAGTCCGATAATCGCACCACTAAAGCCATTTTTTTGTACATAGTCACGAACCCCTAACACTAATGCCTCATAGACTCGCTGCTCTTCACTCATCAGCGGCGTTATCTTCTGAGGTATGGGGGTTACTATATCATCGCACGCAACCTCAACAGAGATCAGCTCCTCCTCAAAAAAAGCGCCTCGCTGAACCATGTTCCCTTGGGCATCCACCACAAATGACCCACCATCGAAGACCAACTCATCCTGCCCTCCGACCAGATTGGCGTAGATAATAGGCATACCATTCTCTTTCGCTCGGCGCCCTACCAACTCCTCACGCTCTGGGGCTTTATCAATGTGGAATGGAGAGGCATTCAGATTCAACAACAGCTGAGCGCCGGCTGCACGACTCATCGCTGCTGGTTCGACTTCCCAGATATCCTCACAAACGGTTAAGCCAACACGCAGCCCCTTGAGTTCGAAGCTAACTGCCTCATGACCGGGAGAAAAATAGCGTTTTTCATCAAAGACACTGTAATTCGGCAACTTTTGCTTCTCATATTCGGCAATAACCTGACCACCGAATAACACGCCGGCAACGTTAAATAATAGGCTATCCCGGCGACGCGGATAACCCAAAATCAGGTAGAGACCCTGTACCTCAACCCGAATCCGCTCAACAGCTCGCTCTACCCGCTCTAGAAAATGGCTACGCAGCAGCAGATCTTCGGGGGGATAGCCGGTAATGGCCAATTCAGGAAATACCATGGCGTCCACAGCCGCTCCATGAGCTTGTGCCAAATCGATGATCTTCTGTGCGTTTCCCTCAATATCACCGACCAGAAAGTTGTGTTGAGCGATATGAAATTTAAGCTTCAACCTAGAATCCTTGTAACATGAGCAGATATATTTGGTAGGGCGCATTGCAGACCATTCTGACGGAGGTTGCAAGTTTCACCATACCATCAACTAAAATCATTAGTTGATTCATAGACCATACAGATATTAAACAATGATCATGATTGACTACACTCCGAACATCATAAACAATTGATTGAATGGGACTAAAAACTTTACTATTCGGACTCGCAATTTGGGGTATCTACCTCATCGCACGCCATTTTCTGCGACTAAAATCCACTCAATCACCCCCAACACAGCAATACAAATCTGTTGATAGTGTTGAGTGTGACTATTGCGGACTTCATCTACCTCGCAATGAAGCCATCACAAGTAAAGGCCTTCACTACTGTAGCAACGAACACCTCATCGCGGCAGAAACGAAAAAACCATAACATCATGGTTAACTGGCTTGAGACCCTGGAAAAAAATATTGCCTCAGAGATCCCCACCAATGACAAGGGTGATGGTCGACACTGGCGCTCACTAGCAATAACACTCTTGATGCATGCCAGTGGTGGCGTACAGACGGGTATGGGCATGTTGAATGCCGTTTCCATAACAGCCAGCGCTCTGATCATGGGAGGCAGAGCAGCTCTACTATTTGCCGCTTTGGCTACTCTGGCTGTACTGACCGACCAGATTCATGCCAGTTTGAGTCACGCAGCACAGCCACGATTCATTCAAGCCGGCTTTCTCGGAACAGTCTATTTCGCCACAGCGCTGCTGACTTTAGTATTGAGCAGCCGAGCTAGGGCCAGTGAGCAACTCGCCGAAAAACGAGCTAATGAATTGAACCATATGGCAAAGATCAATGCCTATGTCATACAGCATATGCGTACCGGCGTATTGGTGGTCGATGCCTCGGGCAAAATCATTATGATGAACGACCCCGCCTGGCACCTGCTTGGCATGCCAGCGGCCTCAACCGGCAGTCAATTAAGCAAGGCCTCTCCGGTACTCGCCCACAAGATAAGAAAACTCCGCTCATCCAGAAAATATCAGCAACTGGCATTCCGCAATCAACGCCAAGGAACAAAACTGAAAGTCCATTTCAACCCATTGAGCGGCGAAGAAGAGGGTGACATGTTAATATTCCTGGAAGACACCTCTCAGATTACCCGGGAGGCACAGCAGATGAAACTGGCTTCCTTGGGAAGACTCACAGCCAGCATAGCCCATGAGATCCGTAACCCATTGGGGGCCATCAGTCACGCCAGTCAACTCTTTCATGAATCACCAGACCTCAATAAGGCGGACAAGCGCCTAACTGAAATTATCACCACCAATGCCATCCGGGTTAACCAAGTCATTGAAAATGTCTTGCAGCTCTCCCGGCGAGACCCAGGCACGCCCAAGAGCATTCAGCTCAAGCTCTGGCTGGAAAAGCTCTCCTCGGAATTGATAAAACACCATGGCTTCACAAGCAGTGAACTGTTTCTGCAAATTGAACCCGCCGATACTGAAATCATTGCCGATTCGGAGCAACTCCGGCAAATCGTCACAAACCTCTGCAACAATGCCCGTGAACACGGCGCAAAAGAGAACTTGAAACTGCAGATCATTGGAGGAGAACTCAAGGAATTCGACCATCCTGTCGTTGATATTATTGATAATGGCCCCGGCATTAAACCTAAGGTAGCCAAACAGATCTTCGAGCCCTTCTTTACCACCCGCAACACAGGTACTGGACTAGGACTCTATATCGCCAAGGAGTTGAGCGAAAACAACCATATCCGCCTGGAGTACATTCCAGGCCCAACAGGCGGAAGCTGCTTTCGTCTCCATTTTGAAAACTGGCAATACGGGAGCCGTTCATGACCCAGCCCACAGCATTGATTGTCGATGATGAGCCAGACATTTGTGAACTGCTTGAGATCACTTTAATGCGCATGGGGATCGATGCCCACTCCGTTTTTGATATCGCTACGGCACACAAACTCCTTGCCAAACAAACCTTTGACCTCTGCCTCTCCGATATGCGTCTGCCCGATGGCAACGGCATAGACCTGGTGCGGTATATCAATCAAACCCACCCAAAACTGCCGGTCGCCATGATCACCGCACACGGCAACATGGAAACCGCCATCGAGGCATTAAAAGCTGGCGCTTTCGACTTTGTCTCAAAACCGGTCGACCTGGAGATGCTACGCAAGCTGGTGCAGCAAGCAATTAAGGTGGGTCAACCCTACTCTCCGCACTCCTTAGAAAAGAGCGCTCCTATGGAGCAATCGCCCATGCTCGGAAATTCGCCACCCATGCAGCGAGTTCGGCAGCTCATCAATAAATTGGCTCGCAGCCAAGCCCCCGTCTACATCAGCGGAGAATCAGGCACCGGCAAAGAGCTGGCGGCCCGGCTAATCCATAAACAGGGGCCACGAGCCGACCATCCGTTTGTCGCGGTAAATTGCGGGGCCATTCCTCAGGAGCTAATGGAGAGTGAACTCTTCGGCCATAAAAAGGGGAGTTTTACCGGTGCCAGCCAGGAGCAACAAGGTCTCTTTCTAAGCGCCGACGGTGGCACACTATTTTTAGACGAAATTGCCGACCTGCCACTCCATATGCAGGTCAAATTGCTGCGTGCGATCCAAGAGAAACAGATTCGTCCGGTTGGCAGTCAACAGGAGTATCCAGTGGACGTACGCATTATCAGCGCCACCCACAAAGATCTCACCCAACTGGTCGAAAACGAAGAGTTCAGGCAAG
>JARRQF010000089.1:0-12612 GCA_037382065.1 Candidatus Thiodiazotropha sp.
TACAGGGCAAGGGTCGCTCCTGCACATCCATGTGCCCGCGACACTTGTGCATCCATGCACGGCGCGCAACGACGCGGAATAGCCCGCTATTCCAAGGAGTTGCAACGCCGCCATGTGCCACCACAAGTGTGCCATTCACGTTGTCGCGTGATTCACCCAGTAGGTGACCATAACCATCGAAGCTATTTTCTTCAAAATCAGATACCTGCTATTAGAATGGAGCGGTCAACTGATTTTTTTAGGTTCAAGAAGCATGTTGTGTTTTATCCCCAATTTTTTCCGCTATCTCACTCTGCTGTTGGCTATGCCCTTATTGGCAGTTGCTGGTAATGATCTTGCTGAAATAGGAGATGCGAACGCGCCCCCTCCATTGATAGCACAGACCTGTTTTGCCTGTCATGGGCCATATGGCCAAAGTCTTTCACCTGCAATACCCTCCATCGCAGGGTTACCGAAGGCATATCTATTTGATGTTTTGCAAGCCTATCGTCATGGTGGACGCATAGGCACCATTATGGATCGTCTGACCAAGGCCTACCGTGATAATAAGCTTAACGAGCTGGCCGACTATTTTAGTCGCCAGCCTTACCTTCCACATAAGCAGACAATCCGCTGGGAGTTAGTTGATCTGGGTCGCCAACTGCATCGTCGTTATTGTATGGATTGTCATGGTGATGCCACACATAAGGCAGATGAGGGAGTTCCCGTGCTCTATGGCCGCTGGATGGACTATCTACGTTGGACCTTGAGAGATTATTTTGTTGGTATCAATCAGGGTGATGAAGAGATGGCCAAGCAGCTGGCCAGATTGATGCGCAGCCATGGACAGGATGGTCTGGAGGCACTAATTCACTATTATGGTAAGGCCAAGCCCTGATAACCCTTGCCTCTCTCTGAGTGTAAATCACACAACTCAGCTGATGATCCTAAAAAAATCAGTTGACCGCTCCATTCTAATAACAGGTATCTGATTTTGAAGAAAATTGCTTCGATGGTTATGGTCACCTACTGGGTGAATCACGCTACAACGTGAATAGCACGCTTGCTTTAGCATAGACTGCTATCCAATTTAGCGAACAATCCTTAGCCTGGTCTGGCCAGGTTGCCATATTGTGAATTCCGAGGTCTATCACTAATGCCCGAAACTATACGTATCGCCACACGCAAATCACCCCTGGCTATGTGGCAGGCAGAGCATGTTGCCGCCGAACTAAAAAAGGCTCATCCGGGGCTTGAGGTAGAGATCCTGGGCATGACCACGCGAGGTGATAAAATACTCGATACACCATTGGCCAAGGTGGGTGGCAAAGGTCTATTTGTCAAGGAGTTAGAGCAGGGTATGCTGGCTGGTGATGCGGATATTGCAGTACATTCAATGAAGGATGTACCGGTAGAGTTGCCCGATGGCCTGCACCTTTCGGTCATTATGTCTCGGGAAGATCCACGGGATGCCTTTGTTTCAAATAACCATAATAGCATTCAGGATCTGCCTCAAGGGGCCTGTGTTGGTACCTCCAGCCTTCGTCGTCAGAGTCAATTGGCTGAGCAGCGCCCGGATCTGGTGATTAAATCACTGCGTGGTAATGTGAATACCCGGTTGCGTAAACTCGACGACGGTGAGTACGACGCAATTGTTCTCGCCTCTGCTGGACTCAAGCGTCTTGGATTTGATGCACGCATTACCGCTTTGCTCGGTCCAGAGCAGAGTCTGCCTGCTATCGGTCAGGGGGCACTAGGGATTGAGTGTCGTGTGGATGATGAGCGGGTGAATCGCCTGATTGCCCCATTGCATGATATCGATACAGCCTATTGCGTAACAGCAGAACGCGCTATGAATCATCGACTCAATGGTGGCTGTCAGGTGCCTATTGCCGGTTATGCCATGTTAGAGTCAGGCAAGCTCTGGCTACGAGGTCTGGTCGGTGAGCCAGATGGCAGCAAAATTATTCGTGGTGAGGTGGAGGGCAAAGTGGATGAAGCGGAATCCATGGGGCAAGGCTTAGCCGAAAGGCTGCTAGAGTGGGGTGCCGATTCAATTCTCCAAACACTCTACGAGACGTCACAATAATCCCAGACTCTGCATCAGATGGACAATTGTGATCTAAAGGGTTGTGGGATTCTGGTGACTCGGGCTGTTCATCAGGCGCGCACCCTGGCGCAGCAGATAGAAGCCTGTCATGGGCGGGCCGTGTTGCTACCGGCCATCGATATCCAGCCCCTCCAGGATCAGGGCAACGCGGTGGCGCTGTTACAGCAACCCTGGGACTGGATGATTTTTGTCAGCCCCAATGCGGTTCGCTATACCCTGCAAATGGAGGTATTGAATGACAGGCAGCAGGCTGCGGGTATCGGGGCGGTGGGGGAGTCTACTGCGAAGTTATTGCAACAAGCTGGCCTGAGTGTCGATTTATTACCTCAGCAGGGTTACGATAGCGAAGGCCTGTTATCATTACCTGAACTAGTGCATGCCCAAGGAAAACGGGTATTGATCATCCGTGGAAAGGGGGGCAGACCCCTGTTGGGTGACACGCTGAAAGCGCGTGGAGCCAAAGTGAGTTATGCTGAAGTTTATCAGCGGGTGAGGCCAGATATTCCGGTGATCTCTCTGTTACAGAGCTGGAAGCAGGATATTCAGTTAGTTACCACAACAAGTAATGAAGTACTAAAAAACCTGGTTGTGATGTTGGGAGAGGTGGGCTGGAGCCAGTTGTCGCAAACGCCGCTGCTTGTGATCAGTGAACGCATGCAGCATGAGGCTCAGCGTTTGGGATTTGACAAAGTAATACGGGCGTCCGGTGCCGATGATCAGTCGCTGATGGCAGCGATTTGTACCTGGGCTGATGGAAACGAACCTCAGTAAAAATAACAAGAGACCAAGAAACTCAGGCGACACTCCCTATCCATAACGCTTGATAACGCCCCTTCCTAAAGGGGACTCCTAACTCACCAAAAACTGGATTGAGATACCAATGTGAATCCTCAAGATAGCAAACCAAAAATAGGAGCGAGATTAGGGCAGGCTGTCGCCTGTGCGCTATCCCTCCCGCCCGAAACGGTGGGATTTCTCGCACATTCAGATGAGTAAACAACGCAAGGCACAAAATCTCTCCAAACAGGAAGCGGATGTTGATGTGGCGATTGAAGGCGAGGTTAAGGGATTGGATGAATCCCGCCAACCTCGCGCCTCAACTCCTAAATTACCCCTGGTTGTGGCAATGGTGGCGCTATTAGCCGTCACAGGTGCGCTTCTATTTGGCTACCGCTACTGGATAGAAATGAAGCAGACCCTGGTGCAACTCAATAGTGCGCTGGTGCTTGTAAATCAGCAACAGAATCAGTTGGCAGAGAAACTACAAAAGACCCTCCAAAACTTTGAATTGCAGCAAAAAGAGAT
Source organism: Candidatus Thiodiazotropha sp. (assembly GCA_037382065.1). Classification (GTDB taxonomy): domain Bacteria; phylum Pseudomonadota; class Gammaproteobacteria; order Chromatiales; family Chromatiaceae; genus Thiodiazotropha. The sequence continues at coordinate 3,395 of JARRQF010000089.1, forward strand.
CGCTACTCAACGGGATGAACTGGCGCAACAGGCGAAACAGATCAAGCAAGATAAGGAGGCGTCACATCAGCAGGGAGTTCAGCTCTATCGTTCCCTATCTGAGGTTCAGGCACGACTCGGTGGTCGGGAAGGCCTGTGGCGGGTTGCCGAAGCAGAATACCTGATGCGCATTGCCAGTTATCGACTTACCCTGATGGGGGATGCAGCGACGGCTGTGGAGGCATTGAAGTCTGCGGATGAGCGGCTGAGTGCCAGCGGCGACCCTGCCTGGACTGGAGTACGGGAGGAGCTAGCCCATGAGCTTACCCGTTTGAAGGGCGTGCCAAATGTTGATTTAGCCGGTATCAGCGCCGAATTGAATGCTCTGTCTGATCAGATTGAGAAGTTGCCTTTACAGGATGAAGGTACGGCGCGGTCGTTAGCAGAGTACAGTTTAGATACGGCCGCTGTGGCTGGTAATTCTGATCAGCCCGTTAAGCAGGTGTTGGATGATCTTTGGCAAGGCTTTAAGTCTCTTGTGGTGATTCGCGATCATGATCGTCCTGTAACCGCCATGCTAGCACCAGAGCAGCGCTATTTTCTTCTGCAAAACCTACGCCTCAAGCTAGAGAATGCCAAGGTTGCTTTGATGGAGCATAGCCAATTTCTCTATGTCGATAATCTCAATGCTGCGGCAAAATGGGTGGACGCCTATTTTCAAACATCAGATCCGGTTGTAGCCGGTTTCACAGGTCAACTTCAAGCGCTGGCAGCACGAAATATTGCTCCAGATCTGCCCGATATCTCCGGTTCCCTACGTGCCTTGCAGGCCAAGCGAGAGGAGATGAGCGTGCATCCGCGCCAAGCAATAAAAGATAAGCGTGGAGGGGAGGAATCTAAGTGAAAACGCTGATTGCCGCATTTTTAGCACTGCTGTCTGCTGTGCTGATTACCCTAGTTGTCAGGCAAGACAATGGTTATGTGTTGATTGGATTTGGTAAGACGACAATTGAAACTAGTCTGGCCCTGTTTGCTTTGGCTGATCTCATCCTTTTTTTATTGCTGTATCTGGGCTTTAGAGTTCTATTCCGTATTTGGAGCACGCCTGAACGGATGGCACATTGGCGTCACAAGCGACGCGCAGAGAGAGCTAGATTGGCCCTGACCCGTGGTTTGGTCGAGTTAGCCGAGGGGCGTTGGAAAGTGGCAGAGCGTCATCTAACCCGATTTATCCCCCAGTCAGAGACACCACTGTTAAACTATCTTGCTGCTGCACGGGCAGCTCAGCTGCAGGGTGAAGATGAACGCCGTGATAACTATCTGCATCTGGCTCATGAAAGCATGCCTTCCGCCGATGTTGCGGTCGGTCTTACCCAGGCTGAACTACAGTTAGCCCATCAGCAGTATGAACAAGCACTGGCCACCCTAATGCATGTGCGCTCCCTTTCGCCGAAGCACAGTTATGTGATGACGCTGCTAAAAAAACTCTATGAAAATCTGGGTGAGTGGCAGAAGCTCGAAGAGATGCTGCCAGAAATGAAGCGCCGAAAAGTGATTGACGAAGAAGAGTATCAAGTCTTGGAGATGCGGGTATATAAGGAGCGCTTGAAACAGGAGTCTACGCAACTGGATCAGTTGACCAGCTATTGGCAAACCATCCCTAAAATGATTCGCCAGCAACAGTCAATACTTCTCGATTACTGTCACTATATGATGGAGCATGACGCTGGATCTCGGGTAGAGCCGCTGATTGTAGCCTCACTACAACAGGAGTGGAGTTCGGAATTGGTCACTCTGTATGGTCAGATTGAGCTTGCCGATTACTCCCATCAGCTTGCTACAGCGGAAAACTGGTTAAATCAGCACCCAGAAGATCCCGTATTGCTGCTCACCCTGGCCAGGTTATCGCTTCAGAGTAAGCTTTGGGGCAAAGCGCGCAGCTATCTGGAGGCGAGTATCCGTATTGCGCCAGAGCCGGAATCCTATCAGCAGTTGGGATTGCTACTGGATCGTCTGGGAGAAACGGATAAGGCCTTACACTGTTTCCGGGCCGGACTGGAACTGGATCATGAAGAGCCTCAAAAGTCACTACCCCCCATCAGTCGTCCCGCATTGAACCCGTCAACAGATAACATGAGCATCAGTCTAGGCGTTAGCGAGATTGAGGCCAATGATTAGGAGAGGTTAGGTCTGCTCATGATAGTGATGTAAGCTGCGCTTACGCTATTTTATATCCCCCCTCACCCCGGCCCTCTCCCCTTGGAGGGTGTCGCAAAAGTCATAGGGTGGGGTTCTGTCCCACCATTAAGGAATGAAATGTAGGATGTGGTGAGGTACGAACCGCATCATGGATATTCGTGAGCCACCCCACTATTGATGCGGTTCGCACCGCTCACCGCATCCTACGCAATCACGGACTTTATTGCGTATTCAAAAAGAGTGACCTATTGGTTTAAAAACACTATGGAATATCTCACTCAAATATTGGCACATGATCGAAAATCATGATGCGGTTCGTGCCTCACCACATCCTGCGACTTTTGCGAATATTCGCAGTATGCTTTTACAATACCCTCCCTTGCGGGAGAGGGCCGGGGAGAGGGGGATCCAATAACCGCTAAACTTCTCAATCAAAACGAATTGTTCGATGGACTTGGTCATCATACTGGGTGAGTTACGCTACAACGTGAATGGCACGCTTGTGGCGGCACATGGCGTCGTTGTACGCCGTGAATGGCCTGCACCATCAACATAGGTAATTGCAGATACTTAGTTGATTGTTACGGACGTTGAAGCAAGAAGCCTCGCCCAAAGCAACTTGTTGCGGCGGGCGGGGAGTAGTCACCTTAGTCACTCTTTTGTACAGCAACAGCGCCATATTCAAATGAGTCAGAATAGAGTTCTTCGACAGCCAAGCCATGGGCAAGAAAAGCCGCTTTTCCAGCCTGGATCATAGGGGGAGGACCACTCATATAGACTTCGTATTCACTAAGATCTGGGTAATCAGCGACCACCGCCTCATGTACCCAGCCACGCGCTCCCTGCCACTCCTCATCTGGGTTTGAAAGTACCGGTGTGTAACTAAAATGAGGGTATTGCGCCACCCACTTTTGTGGCAGTTCGGGTAAGTAAAGATCGGCATGGGAACGCACCCCCCAGTAGAGGTGCATGGGACGCCCCACCCCGATCTTAAAGGCATGCTCGATAATTCCCTTCAGGGGGGCAAATCCAGTACCACCACCCATCAGAATAATCGGCTTTTGTGACGTTTCACGTAAATAGTAGCTACCGAGAGGTGCTTCAATACGCAGGATAGTCTTCTCCTTCATACCATTGAATAGAAAGTCGGTGAAAGTACCTCCTGTGACATGGCGGATATGCAGTTCGATAAAATCGTCATCATGCGGGGCATTGGCAATTGAGAAGGCACGCTTACTACCATCCTGAAGTAAGAAGTTAAGATATTGCCCTGCCAGGAATTGCAGTCGCTCCCCCTCGGGTAGTTTTAGAAAGAGACGAATGACATCCTCATTGAGGCGTTCAATACGGTCGACTTTGCACGGCATAATGCGTATCTGGATATCCTGGGACTGCTCACACTCCATAACCTCAAGGGCCACATCCGAAGCAGCCGTTGCCTGGCAGGTATAGCAGACCCCTGTTCCTGGGAGATCGCTCATGACCGCAGGCTGACCATTTGGGTAGTTCACCTCTCCTGCTGTCAGGTTGGCCCGGCAATCACCGCAAAAGCCGTTGCGACAGCCGTAGGGCAGGTTGATTCCTTGTCTGATTGCAGCATCAAGAATTGTTTCGTCATTCTTGACTGAAAACTCATGGCCACTTGGCTCAACCTGTATTTTATATGTCATGGGTTACTCTATTGCGTGGGAATGAATAAAATCTTAGGGTTGGAGAAATAAATAATCATCCAATCTTTAGATGATTATTTATTCCCCCGATCCTTAGAAGCAAATTCTCTCTTATTTAGTTTAGGAATAAAACCAGGAGTCTTTTGGGTTATCCTAGCGCTCTATTCTTTAAAATCAGGAGCCTGCTATTAGAATGGGCGATCAACTGATTTTTTAGGTTCAACTGAGGATTCTAGGGTTATGGGTGTAACAGTTGTAGGGTGTGGTGATATCGGTAGCCGGTTGGCAATGATCTGCCTCAAAGCAGGGATTGAGGTCAATGGCTGGGTGCGTTCGTCTGAAGGTGTCGGGCGATTACAAAAGCGGGGCATCACTGCCTTGCAAATCGATCTTGATCAACCTATCGCCAATCCTCCCTCTCTCGAAGGTGAGCAGCTTTACTACTTTGCCCCGCCCCCTCCGGTCGGGCAACAAGATTCTCGTGTTGCTAATCTGATCTCCAGTTTGGATGGTGCTGGTCATCCGCAAAAAGTGGTCTATCTCAGTACTACAGGCGTTTATGGAGATTGCCAAGCTGAGTGGGTCGATGAGACACGCCCACCAGCGCCCGTTGCAGACCGAGCCAAGCGCCGTCTCGACGCCGAGAATCGCTGGCGGGCGTGGAGCGAGCGGAGTGGCAGGGCACTGGTCATCCTGCGGGTGGCAGGTATTTACGGGCCAGGTAAACTACCGATTGAACGGTTGCGAAAAGGCTTGCCTATGGTTGAAGAATACGCAGCACCGATTACCAACCATATTCACTCACTCGACCTGGTACAGGTCGCACTGGCAGCGATGGAGCGGGGCGATTCAGGTGAAGTGTTCAATGTCTGCGATGGACACCCAGAGAGTATGACCCGCTATTTCTATCAAGTTGCTGATTTCCTAAAGATGCCTCGGCCACCTACCATTAGTCAGGAAGAGGCACAAAAACAGCTGTCACCCGGTATGCTCTCCTATCTGGGCGAGTCACGTAGATTGAGTAACCGCAAGTTACTCGATAAGTTGGGTGTTAAATTGCGCTATCCTGATCTGACTGAGGGGTTGGCGGCTAGTTTAGATTTAGCAGAATAGCCCGAAAACCCTCGCCCAATGCGGGCGGGGATAAAAGGGCTAATCAGATTGATAAAGGTGTGCATACGAAACTCAGCCTAGGTGGGATAGTGTGCACGTTGCCTGCTACTTATAATGTTAAACGCATAAATACTAAAAAGGGAGAATCATGGCTCTAATCGAGTGTCACGAGTGTGGTAAGCAAATTTCCGATAGCGCTACTTCTTGTCCAGGTTGCGGGGCGCCGGTTCGTGTAAAGCAATATAAAAAGGGCGACACGGTTCCTTACACAGATCAGGAAGTCGCGGTGTTACTTAGCAAAAAGAAAAAGACAAGCCATGTACTGCATCTCCTGCTATCCATCATAACGGCGGGTTTATGGTTAATTATTTGGTTTATAGTTGCTCTGAGCAACTCGAAGGAAAACTCTAAGATTGACGATCAAATATGTAAAGGAAAGACGGTATAACGTGCCAGCTTTTAGCCGACGTCGGCACTAGGCAACCAAAGCGCCATTCAAGGAAAATAGATGGGGACTGAATACTCAATACAAATCACTCCAGCCCTCTCATTAGTAGAGGCTGTCAGAAAGCGGCCAGGCATGTATTTTTGAAATATAAATTCATTAGCAGTAAATAATGCAATTTATGAGGTCATTGCAAATTCTGTAGATCAATATCTTGCTGGTCTATCATCTAAAGTAAGCTTAGAGGTCAATGATTATAATATACGAGTTTGTGATGATGGTTCAGGTTTACCATTTGATAAACCTGCACCAAATGACAATCATTCAAGCTTAGCTGAATACTATCTAATGAACCGGCATGATTCTCCTACAGCTGATGATCATGCACCTCACATCCATTTAGTAGGTGGAGGCTTAGGTTTGGCTATTATTAATGTAGCATCTGAAAGGCTAACAATCACAAGTTCTAATGGTGCAAGTGTATGGAAACAATCATTTGGTCAAGGAAAAATACTGTCAAAACCGACTAAAGAAAAAAGTAAAACACCAAGTGGTACTATATTTGAAATTCAATTAGATAAAGACTTATTTGAAAATAATAAACCTGATCATTTTGATCTAAGAAAAACCATGTTTGAGCTTGCTCACTTTTATCCGGGTCTGGTTGTAGAGTTCCAGAGTGAAAGGTTTGTTGCAAAAAATGGATTATTAGACCTTGCGTATATTCATTATCAAAACATACCTGTGGCATGGGCACATGATCCTCCTAGTAAATTCTTTTATAGTGGAGTTGCTGAAAGTGTACAAATTCAAGTAGCTGCAATTGGAGAAACAGATGAGGAGACAAAATATATTTCTTGGGTAAATGGAGCGTCAACAATAGAGGGAGGAACACATGTTGAAGGGTTAAAGTTGGCATTCAATGAGGCCTGCTGGAATCCCACATTAGCGTTAATTCAAGTGATAATGCATGATCCAAGGTATGCCGGCCCATCCAAGGACGCATTAAGAAGCATAGATGTAAAAAATGAAGTAAAAGAATGTTTATCTAAATTACTTATTGATTTTAGAAAAAACATGCCTAACAATGGCCTTTAAAGGGATTGCGGCACTGTTCGTGCCGCTTCGGTGAGTGCTGTAGCACTCGCCTCTAAGGCTGAACGTTGAGCGTGAAAAATGGCCAAGCTATTTAGAAACTTCACAAGCGTGTACGAATTAGTCCTTCTCAAAGGTACCGATGCGGTCTTGTACATGTCGGAATCCAGAGAAGGAGTAAGGTCAGGGTAATTGCACTACAAAGGACTCGTTTTCGTGCATAATAGAAATAAATCGCCACAAAAATGTTGCAAAGCATTTCGTTTTGGTTGAGAAGTTTAGCGAGTTCAGCGGTTATTGGATCTCCCTCATCCCGGCCCTCTCCCGCAAGGGAAGGTGTTGTAAAAGCATGCCGTAAATATTCGCAAAAATTGTAGGGTGTGGTGAGGCACGAACCGCATCAATAGTATGGATAAATACGAAATTAAAGAGTTAATAGGCGACTATCTAGAAGGTATCGATAAAAGTGGCGAGGGGAGGAAATATTTCTTGGCGGCGCTCTCTGGTCCTATAGAAACGAATCAAGGTTGTCAAAGATATTATCTGGATATTGACACATTACTTCTTAGTTACATTGATGTCTCTGAAGCACCACACTAGGTGATGATGAAAAGTACAAAGGTAAACTGAACGATATAGTATTTTTCGACACGCTAATTAATTCTATGATATTGCGAACACACATTCTGTCCCAAGAAAATGGTGTAGAAAAATGGAAATGCTTTGAATCGAAAATATTAGAAAAACTAGGTGCTGGAAATAGCATAATAAAGTGATGATAGGGAGAAACCTACGCTGTGCTTTGGTTTGCCCCAGAGCGTGGCGTTAAATTTATAATGAAAGCAGTATGTCTGAATATTATTAAGTCTATTTTGATATGCAATATATTTTGCTGTTTGATTGCATCACTCTACCTGTGGGACGGTCGTTCTAATTTTATTGTAATGTATTTATTTTTATTGGCCTATTCTTATGTAATGTTTGGCATATCAGGGGCTGTTTTATGGTTTTTAATTTATCTTCAGTTATCAAAGTTCATTAATAATAAATATATTTCGCATTTTGTTTCATGTGGGCTAGCATCTTTGTTTTGTGCTCCAGTATTTTACTTGGCGATAGGTGAAAGTAATGGAGCAAAAGAAAGTTTTGTATATTTAACATTTATTATCCCTACAGCGCTAGTCTGCTTAGTATTTTATTTAATTATGTATGCAAAGGAAGAGAAATTTAACCATTCAGTACAGCGGACAAGCCGCTGAATGTGATGTGAGCCCAGATATATACAAAATTGAGTTAATTGGAAGTGGTTCTTTGTCTGTAATGGCCAAACCCGTTTCTGGTGAGTGGATCGAAGACGAATTCTCTGGAATAGCAACTTGGGGAATAGATAGAGTTGTTTCACTTCTAGAAAGTCACGAGGTAATTGAAGTTGGACTAGGAGATGAAAAACAGCTCTCCGAAAAATATGGAATGGAATTTATCCACTATCCGATACCTGATAGAGGTTTACCAGCCTCAATCCAAGACTATTTGGCATTTACAAAACGACTATATCACGAGGCTGCAGGTGGATTGAATACGGTAGTACATTGTCGAGCGGGTATTGGTAGAACGGGCATTGTGGCAGCTGGCGTGTTGCTATATTGCGGCTTCGAAGCAAAAGAGGCAATTAAGCATATATCTAAACTTAGGGGTATTGAAATCCCTGATACTGAAGAACAAATAAACTGGGTGGTAAAAAGCTATGCTTCTATGTCAAACACGTAATAAAAATATCAATTAGACCTTATTATGCTTTGCTTAACTCGATTTATTTAAAAATGGAATTTAGGAAAATTAATGAAGTTGTTTCGAGCTTGAAAACATAATAAATTGGTCAACCAGATCTCCGCTGCATTGCGAGTTTTGTGCTTAAATAACACAAAACTTTAACTCTGTTTTAGGGGGTACCAAGGCGTTATGAGCAATTAAGAGTTAAGTGTAATGGATAGAAGTGAACTACTGCTTTTCGCAGAAGAAAATAAAATTCACACTCAGATACAGTCTTTTGATCATGGTGAAGAGATATGGCTAAGCTGTGATTATGAATTTGTAAATGGAATGGGTGAATTTGAAAAAATCGGGGTTTGGAAAAAGCGTATTTCGCTCCAGGAAAAGAGTGCGGGTCAATGGGTGGCCTTTTTCTCGCAAGCTGGTGAGACTAGGGAGCTAAGTGGAAGTGAAGTTCAATACTTTGTTTTAGAATGGAAAGATAGTAAGAGAGGTGACTTTTCATATGCAGAGCAATTTATCCGTTAATAATCTGGAGAGGGAGCCGCTTTAGCGGCCAGGGCAATCGCACTACGTTAACCTTATGGGACTCGTCGAAATACCCACTCAATCTTAGAAAGTGGCAGGAATTCGCATGACATATTTCATGATAGTGATGTAAGCTGCGCTTACGCTATTTTATATCCCCCTCACCCCGTCCCTCTCCCGGATGAGGGTGTTGCAAAAGTCATAGGGTGGGGTTCTGTCCCACCATTAAGGGATGAAATGTAGGATGTGGTGAGGTACGAACCGTATCATTGATGTTCGTGAGCCATCGCACTATTGATACGGTTCGCACCGCTCACCGCATCCTACGCAATCACGAATTTTATCGCGTATTCAAAAAGAGTTACCTATCGGTTTAAAAATACCATGGAATATCTCACTCAAATATTGGCACATGATCG
>JARRQF010000090.1:0-11794 GCA_037382065.1 Candidatus Thiodiazotropha sp.
GATGGGTACACGGTCTCTGCGGATGGAGGCAAGCGTCAATCTTCTGAGTATTCAGAAGTAGCAGCCTAAGAAGTCCGAAGCTCACCCTATAATCTTTGATTTAGGGGGAGAAGTATCACCATGCGCTCTTTTAACTGCTGCTAAAGCATAATAAACTCAGGCATCTTTAACCTAAAAAGATCAGTTGGGCAGCGAGAAGTGTGCGCTTGTGCTGTTGCAGGGCAAGGCTCCCCCTGCACGGCGTGCAGCAACGCCGGAATAGCTCGCTATTCCAAAGAGTTGCAACGCCGCCATGCGCCACCACAGGTGTCCCATTCACGCTGTAGCGTTATTCACCCAATAGGTGACGATGATCATCGAAGCTACTTCCCTCAAAATCAGGAACCTGCTATTAGACATAGAGCGGTCAACTGATTTTTAGGTATCACTAAATAACTTGGTATCCTGGATAGCTGGAGAGCATTCATGCAGCGTCGTTTAAATAGTCGAGACATTCTCTACTTTGGGGGACTCGTACTGATTCTAATCACGATTGTCCTAGCCATGTATATGGTCGATCGTCAGTGGCAGAAGATGGCGCAGATAGAACAGATCATGCGTGAACAGGCGGGGGATATTAGGGAGATAGGTGTTCAGGTTAGAAATCTGGATAGGCATGTCGATCAGGGCGTGAGTCTCTCCAGTCAACGACCACAGAGTGGGGAGAGAGACGTGCCTGCAGCTTTTCAGCGGGCAAAAAAGGCTAGCCTTCAGCCTGACTATGCCGAAGGCGACTGGCTGGTCAGGGCATTTAGTGTCAATCTCAAGACCCTGACGCCGTTTGTTTCAGAAGATGCTTACGCCTCAACCATACAAGATTACATTCTCGAGAGTCTTCTGACCCGAAATTCAGACACCCTTGAATGGGAAGGGCTGCTGGCGAAGACGTGGCAAGTCAGCAAAGATGGATTGACCTTTGTTTTCAAATTGCGCGAAGGTCTCCAGTTTTCAGATGGAAAACCGCTTACCGCCGAGGATATTGCATTTACCTTCCGCTTTATTATGACCCCAGCGATACAGGCTCCCAGACAGCGAGCCTACTACCAAAAGATAGAATCGGTGGAGGTACTGGATCCGCTTACTGTCAAGTTTCAGTTTGCCGAACCCTATTTCAACGCTTTGGCTCTAGCAGGGGGCATGCCGGTGATGCCCAAACATTTCTATGAGCCCTATCTGAAGCATCCTAATACCTTCAATCAGTCGAAAGGGCTGTTGCTGGGATCGGGTCCCTATCGGCTGGAGGACCCGAAAAACTGGTCGCCGGATAAAGGTCTTATCGAATTGCATCAGAATCCTCGCTACTGGGGGCCTATTCAGCCTGCCTACAATCGTCTTATCTGGCGGGTGATTGAAAATGACAGTGCGCGCCTGACAACCTTCCGTAATGGAGAAATTGATACCTATGTCTCTCGACCGAAAGAGTATCAACAACTGGTGACGGATAAGGATTTGGCGAAAAAGGCTCAGCACTGGGAGTACATGAGTCCGGTATCGGGTTACAGTTATATAGGATGGAATCAGCAAAAAAGTGGCAAGCCCACACGATTTTCCGATATCAGAGTCAGGCAGGCGATGACTTTTTTGATTGATCGCAAGCGAATCATAAAGGAGATTTTTTTAGGTTATGCCGATGTGGCTATCAGTCCCTTCAGTGCGAGCAGCAAGCAGCATGACCCCGCCCTATTGCCGCGTCAATACGATGAGCAGAGGGCCTTTGAGTTACTCAAGGAGGCTGGCTATGCGGACCGCAATGGTGACGGGGTGATGGAAGACATCGATGGCCAACCATTTGAATTTGAACTGGTCTATTCTCAAGGTAGTGATGATACTAATCGATTGGTGCTTTTTCTTAAGGATTTGCTGGCACGGGTCGGCATCCTGTTAAAACCAAAGCCCACGGAATGGTCGGTCATGCTCGACCTGATGAATAAACGGGACTTTGATGCCATCATACTGGGCTGGACCAGCGGGCTGGAGACTGATCTTTATCAGATGTTTCACAGCAGTCAGATCAAGGATAGAGGAAATAATTTCATCAGTTATAAAAATCCTCGTTTGGATAGGCTGATTGATGAGGCACGAGCCACTGTAGATGAAGAGAAACGTATGCCTCTTTGGCGTGCCGCAGAGGTTGAGCTCTACAAGGATCAGCCCTATACCTTTCTCAGACGTCCCAAAAGTCTGGTATTTATCGATCGGCGTATCCACAACCTGGTGTTGACTAAGGTGGGCCTGAATTTGGGCAGCTTGCCGATTGAGACCTATGTTCCTGCTAACGAGCAGCGTTACCGTCAGTAAGATTTATGCTGACCTATCTGATTCGTCGATTATTGCTGATGCTTCCCACATTGCTGGGAATTACCATCGTGGTGTTTACCGTCATGGCGGCGTCACCTGGGGGCATCAGCGCTCAGAGTCTGGTTGAGGGCCAGAATCTCGATCCCGATGCAAAACAGGAGATCGAAGCTTACTATAACCGGTTATATGGTCTGGATGACCCATCCTACATACAGTATATGCGCTGGCTGAACAATGTTTCTCCAATCGGATTTACCTTTGATGATGAGAACCATATGAACGGTTTTTCCTTTAGCAAAGGTTCGGATCTTGGGCGCAGTTTTCGTTATGGCCGACCGGTTACGGATCTACTTGCTGAACGTGTACCGATTACCTTCTTGCTGAATATTTTGAGTATTCCTCTGGTCTATATGCTGGCTCTTCTGGTGGGCGTACGGGCCGCTGTTGAACGTGGCCGCTCATTTGATGTTAGTAGTGGTATTGTGATGCTCGGGCTTTGGTCGGTGCCGACTATGTTAGCCGGGGTTCTGTTGATCGGTTTTTTCGCCAATCAGCAATATTGGCATTGGTTTCCCACAGCCGGTTTGAGTGATCGCCTGGCTATGGATCAGGTATTTCTTCCTCATTGGTCTAGTCTGTGGGATATCGGGGTGCTGTTTGTTTGCGTGTTTCTCTCTTTTGCTCTGTTTCATTCAGTGGGGCGCAGCACACATAAGCCACTGAGGATGCTGTTTTTAGGGCTTTGCTGGGGGGGCATGGGATTGATGATGGTTCAGGCGTTGCCCAAGTCGGATCATTCGCTGCTGTTGTGGATTAGCATGCCTTTAATATTTGCTCTGCTAGCAGCTTGGTTAGGGAGTACCGATTACCAGTTAATGCGTCAATTGGGGTTTCTTCTGAGCGGCCTGTTGGTCGGTGTGTTGCTCTCAGTATATTGGATGCAAGGGACCTGGTTAAAAGGTTTTCTGCTTGATCGGTTGTGGCATCTGATATTGCCCGTGTTGTGTCTCTCCTATGGCGGTTTTGCCGGGCTAGCCAAATTGACTCGGACCTCTGTCCTGGAGAACCTTCTCTCAGACTATGCGCGCACCGCACGGGCAAAGGGGTTGGCGGAGTCAGTGGTGCTTTGGCGTCATGTTTTTCGCAATAGCCTGTTACCCTTGATTACTGTGGCAGCCAGTCTATTGCCCAGTCTATTAGCAGGCTCGGTCATTGTGGAGAGTATTTTCAGTATCGAAGGTATGGGCAAGCTGGTGGTCGAAGCGGTGCAGACCCGAGATCGGGAGTTGGTGTTGTCGATTACCTTGATTGGAGGAGTGCTGACCCTGTTGGGCTATCTGGTGGCTGATCTACTCTACGCTTTGGCCGATCCAAGGGTTAGCTATGAGTAAATGTCAGCGACAAAATTATTGGCGACGGATACTCGGCCATACATTTATTCGCTGGGGTGCTCGTTTGGGGTTGGTATGGGTTGGCATACTTAGCTTGATCAGTGTCTTTGCCCCTTTTCTGGCGAGCAGTTTCCCGTTGTTATTGAGTGAGCAAGGAGAGTGGTACAGCCCAGCGATGGTCTATCTGCAACCGATGGACGTGCTATTGTTAATTGCCTTTGTGAGTTTGTTGATCCTATTGCCTTGGCATCTCACTCTGGCGCGTAAACTGATGATCTTTCTGGCGTTACTGGGGGGAGGGGGGCTGGCCACCTATATGGTTATATCTCCACCCAAGCTGGTGATCTACGAACAGTACCGGGTAGCAGAGCAGCAAGGTGCCTATGATTGGGTGATCTATGCCCCTATTCCCTATTCACCAAAGGATTACCAGCGTGATCGTGGAGACACAGGATTAGAAGCGCCTTTGTCGCAACAACAGCGTCACCACTGGTTTGGTACTGAGCAGAATGGCGCGGATGTGCTCAGCCGCATGATCTATGCTTCACGGATCGCTCTGGGCATCGGCTTTATTGCGACCAGCATTGCTATGGTGATTGGAGTGATTGTCGGAGGGCTGATGGGCTATTTTTCTGGGGTTGTGGATATCCTCGGGATGCGTCTGATGGAGGTCTTTGAGGCGGTACCAACCCTTTTTTTGCTACTCACCTTTGTCGCTTTTTTCGGACGCAGTCTCTATATCATGATGGTGATTATTGGTATTACTAGCTGGCCAGGGTATGCACGCTATGTTCGTGCAGAGTTTCTGCGTCTGCGCAAACAGGATTTTGTGCAGGCGGCAGAGGCAGCTGGATTGCCGCTCTTCTCAATCCTATTCCGGCATATGTTACCCAATGGAATGGGGCCGGTGTTGGTGGCAGCCAGTTTTGGCGTTGCGTCTGCGATTCTTGCTGAGGCCACTTTGAGCTTCCTGGGACTAGGCCTGGTTGATGATCCATCATGGGGTGAAATGCTTAATCAGGCAGTGCAATCATCACGCTTTAATTGGTGGATGGCCGCATTTCCTGGGGGAGCGATATTTTTAACTGTGTTTGCCTATAACCTGATCGGTGAATCATTGCGTGATGCCATCGATCCCTATTTGAGCAAGTCAAACTGATGCTGCTGTCTGTCAAACAATTGAAAATCTGGTTCCGCAACAGCGATCAGCCAATCAAAGCGGTGGATGATATCCATTTCGAGATAGATCGTGGTGAGACATTCTGCCTGGTGGGTGAGTCAGGGAGTGGTAAGTCAATTACGGCACTCTCGATTATGCGCCTATTGCCCCAGGTTGCCCTGGATACGCAATCGGGTGAGATTCTATTTCAGACTGGGGAAGAGGAGGTCATTGACCTCGCATCCTTGGCCGAGGTAGAGATGCGTCAAGTGCGTGGCGGCAGGATTGCGATGATTTTTCAGGAACCGATGAGTTCACTCAATCCTGTTTTCACAATCGGAGAGCAGATCCTGGAAGCAGTGAAACTCCATTTTCCAAAGTTGACAGAAAGTCAGGCCTGGGAGCGAGTCATGCATTCACTGCATGAGGTTCAACTACCTGATCCGGAAACCCGAGTCCACAGTTATCCCCATCAGCTCTCTGGCGGACAGCGTCAAAGGGTCATGATTGCCATGGCCATGGCTTGTGAGCCAGATCTATTGATTGCGGACGAGCCTACCACAGCCTTGGACGTTACTGTGCAGGGCGAAATTCTTCGGCTTATGAAGGCTTTGCAACAGCGTACAGGGATGGCAATTCTGTTTATTACTCATGACTTTGGCGTGGTTTCAAAGATTGCCGATCGGGTAGCCGTGATGCAGCGGGGAAAGCTGGTCGAAGTGGGTGAGACAAGGCAGATTATTCATCGTCCTGTCCATCAATATACCCAATCACTGATTGCCGCACTGCCGGAGAATCTGGCGCGTAGTCAGTCCCATCAAACGCTGAATGATCAGCCACCATTTATCAAGCTTTCGCAGTTGGAGATCCATTTTCCTGTACGCAAAGGTCTATTTCGCCGGGTAGTGGATAAGGTGCGTGCTGTAGATGGGGTTGATCTTGATATTTCCAAGGGGCAAATCCTCGCATTGGTTGGCGAGTCGGGGAGTGGCAAGACGACTTTGGGGCGTGGTATCTTGCGGCTTACCGAGCCGACATCCGGCGAGGTGGTATTTGATAATACAGATATTACTAATCTGAGTCGCTCGCAACTTCGTCGTTTTCGGCACAATATGCAGATCATCTTTCAGGACCCTATCTCCTCGTTAAATCCACGTTTGAGTATTGCCAGTATTCTCACTGAACCCATGAAGGTGCATGGCATGGGCGAGAGTCGTGAAGAGCGTCTTGAGCTTGCCAGAGAGCTCCTGCAACAGGTGCAAATGGAGGAAGCGGCATTATGGCGTTATCCCCATGAATTTTCCGGTGGACAAAGACAAAGAATTGGTATCGCTCGGGCACTGTCGCTCAAGCCATCGTTCATTGTTTGCGATGAAATCACTAGTGCACTGGATGTTTCGGTACAAGCAGAGATACTCAAAATGCTATTGGAACTTCGTCGTTTATACAATCTGACATTGCTATTTATTACCCACAATATCGGTGTTGTGGAGTATGTCAGTGATCGGACGGCTGTGATGTATCGAGGGAAAATCGTCGAACAGGGATTTACTGCAGATATTGTCAATCGTCCGCAACACGCTTATACGCAGCAACTGATTTCAGCAGTACCTAGGGTAGTCTTCTAAACAGTCCAATGTTATTGATAATGGACATGTATATTTTGAACTGCTCAGTATGCTAGTTTGGTTAGTAGCGGTTTTTTAGCTATTCTCCTTTTTAATATTTTTTAATATGCCTGATTACATCTGAGGCTCAGCTTTTGAGTCACTGAGTGTTAGATAATGAATCTTAGGTAAAACAAGGGGATACCGATAAGATGAAACTGACTAAAGTCAAGGTATTTCATAATAGACTGCTAAAGCTTGCTGAGGTTTGGGAACAATCAGGTTAATATATGAAAGCCACCATCCAAACAAAGCTTTTTTTAAGCCATTTCGCCGCCATAATCCTGGTCTCAGGCAGTGTGGGTAGTTATTTCTACCATAGTGCGACTGAGAGCCTGATGATTTCTCTACAGTCTCGTCTGAAAAATAGCGCCGCCCTAGTCAGTCAGGGGCTGGAAACAGATAGTCTGGATCAAATACGTAGTGCTGAGGATATTGAGCATCCCAGTTATCAGAAGAATATTGCCATGTTGCATGGTTTCGTGAAATCAAATCCGGATATTGCTTTCATTTATGTGATGCGCAAGCTCGGTAATAAGGCTGTATTCGTACTCGACTCTGATATTCAGCAAACAGCATTGCCAGGTGAGCAATATAAGCCAGATCTGCCTAAAATGATGGAGGGATTTCTGCGACCTTCCGTTGATGATGAAATTACCCATGATCGTTGGGGATATTTTCTTTCAGGCTACTCCCCACTATTGGTGGGTGAGGATGACTATTTGGTCGGGGTAGATATGCGGGCGAATGAGGTGCAGAATAAATTTCAGCAGATTCGTATGGCTGGGATACTCTCTTTGGCCCTTTCCATCATTCTGGCTATGATTTTCAGTCGCTGGTTATCAATCAACCTGACCCAGCGGATTAAGATGCTGGCTACTCGTTTTGCTCAAATCGCGCCGCTCGAGCAGGGGAAGAGTGAGTTGGCTCAGGGTGATGAGCTGGACCAACTGGCTGCCTCATTCGATCAAATGTTCCAGCGTCTAGAGATTAAGAATCAGCAGGTAGACGTCAGTCAGGCCGCTTTACAGAAAGCCCGTGATGAGTTGGAGTTACGTGTCGAAACCCGCACGACAGAGTTGGTAGAGATCAATGAGAAACTTCTGGCAGAGATTGTTGAAAGAAAACATGTGGAACGTATGCTTGAGGAGACCTCACGCATCGATTTTCTTACCGGCATCCTTAATCGGCGTGCAATATCCAAACGACTGGAACAGATGGTATCTCAAACAGAGCGAAGCTCGCTCTATTTCTGTATTATCCTCCTAGACCTGGATAATTTTAAACGCATTAATGACAACCACGGCCACGATGTTGGTGATCAGGTATTGAAACACGCTGTTGCGCAGTTGAGAAAACGTATCCGCGAAGCAGATGAGCTTGGCCGGTGGGGAGGCGAAGAGTTTCTGATCATGTTGCCAGACACTCAGTTATCCGAGGCGGCCACTTTGGCACAACGTTTGTGCGAAGATTTGTCTGACACTCACATGTTTCTACCAGGCGGGCAGATAACAGTTACGGCGAGTTTTGGCGTTGCCCTATTTCGGCCTGGGGAATTGCTCGATATCTGCCTAAAACGCGCTGATGATGCCCTTTTCGCCGCGAAGGATAAAGGGCGCAATTGTGTCGTGGTCTCTGAGACTCTTAGCAATACTGAAATCAGCAAAATTTAAGTATGCTTGAGGATTGATTAACCCGGTAAGGTAATGACACATGACAATTGATTGGCGATCAACCTTTGCTGCCATCTGGCGTTCACGCAAAGGGTATTTAAGGCCGATAGAAAATATAGATCCAATCAACTTAAGTCAGCTGATCGGAATTGACGAACAGAAGATGCAGCTGGTGAGGAATACCCAGCGTTTTCTGAATGGAGAGGGGGCTAATAATGCCTTGCTTTGGGGGGCTCGTGGAACAGGCAAGTCCTCGTTGATTAAAGGGGTCTTGAATGAGTTTAAGAAAGATGGACTACGCTTGATTCAGGTTGATAGAAGTGATCTAAGCGAACTACCTGAAATCGTTGATGATATCAGAAAGCTTCCGCAATACTTTATTGTTTTCTGTGATGATATGACCTTCGATCAGGGTGATGCCTCATATAGGGCGCTTAAGAGTATCCTGGATGGTTCTATTGAAACGCCTCCTGTTAATGTGCTGGTCTATGCCACCTCAAATCGCCGCCATTTGATGCCAGAGTCAATGAATGACAACCAAGAAGTCGCCCTGGTCGGTCGGGATCTTCATCTGGGGGATAGCATAGAGGAGAAGTTGGCACTTTCCGACCGCTTTGGGCTTTGGCTCTCTTTCTACCCGGTCAATTGGCAGGGATACCTTGAAATTATTGATCACTATTTCATGCAGTATCAGGGAGATAGGGATGTTCTTCATCAAGCCGCAAAGCAATTCGCCATGGCGCGTGGCGGCACTAAGAGTGGTCGTGCTGCATTGCAGTTCTACAAAGCATACTCAGAAGCTGATTAGCTACTTCAAAATGATCATCAGGCAACCCTGTCATCCGCCACATGGTAGACCGGATCTTCCATCATGTTGACCTCAATCAGATCGCCAGCTTTAACCAGCAGATTTTGACACTCTTGGCTGAGATGCCGGATATGCAGGGTTTTTTGCGCACGCATATAGCGCTCTGCCAAAGCGTCAATCGCCTCAAGGCCTGAGTGGTCGTATACCCGGGTTTGGGCAAAATCGACAATAATCTCCTGTGGATCATTTTTAGGATCGAATAGATCAGCAAAGGTTTGTATCGAACCAAAAAAGAGCGGACCGCGCAGATTGTAATATTTGATGCCATATTCATCGATCTGAGTCTCAGCTGCCATATGCTTCGCATGTTCCCAGGCAAACACCAAGGCTGATACGATTACACCAACAATAACAGCAATCGCAAGATCGGTCAGCACAGTTACCACAGCGACCAGAATGCCAACAAAAGTATCTGCCAATGGTATCCGCCCTAATAAGCGGAAACTGGCCCATTCGAAAGTCCCTAACACGACGATGAACATTACCCCGACCAAGGCGGCCACAGGAATTATTTCAATGAAACTCGATCCTACAAGGATAAACATCAGCAGAAATAGTGCCGCAGAAATACCAGATAACCGTCCCCGGCCTCCTGAGTTAATATTGATCATACTTTGGCCGATCATGGCACACCCACCCATACCGCCAAACAATCCATTGATGGTATTGCCTACACCCTGACCAATGCACTCTCGGTTACCTTGGCCTCGAGTTTCAGTCAGTTCATCGATCAGGCTCAGGGTGAGCAGTGATTCAATCAAGCCGACCCCAGCGAGAATGATGGAGTAGGGAAGAATAATTTGAAGCGTCTCAAGGGATAGCGGTACCATAGGGAGATGAAAAGAGGGCAGACCTCCAGCGATGGTAGCTGTCGGATCTCCCGATAGATCTCTAAGTACATCCTGTACGGAGCGGGTATCGATATCTAAGAAATTCACCAGCAGAGTAACGCTCACGATAGCTGCAAGGGAGGCGGGAATTGCGGAAGTCAGTTTAGGTAAAAAGTGAATGATCACCATGGTTAGTGCAATCAGGCCCAGCATGATCCAGAGCGAGGAGCCTGATATCCAGACGATGTTGCCGTCAGTACCGGGAACCTGGAACTGCTTCAATTGCGCGAGAAAGATAACAATCGCCAGACCGTTGACAAACCCCAGCATAACAGGATGAGGGACCATGCGAATGAATTTTCCGAGACGTAAAATCCCTGCACCAATTTGAAAGGCTCCAGCCAGCAACACTGCGGCAAATAGATATTCGATTCCATGTTCTGCCACCAGTGCCACCATGACTACAGCCATTGCTCCGGTGGCTCCAGAGATCATGCCTGGTCTGCCACCAATTACTGCGGTGATGATGCCCATCATAAAGGCGGCATAAAGGCCAACTAGTGGTTCTACTCCAGCAACAAAGGCAAAAGCGACAGCCTCAGGTACCAGGGCCAGGGCCACTGTTAGACCAGAGAGTACATCATTCTTGACGCACTGCTTTCCCGGGCAGGTTAACTGAAACATGGAATACCTCGCGTAGGTGCTACTGCAAAAGGCAACGAAGTATATCAGGGAAGGCTAATATTATTAAGGAGTATCTTTCCCTAATTTTAGCAGAATAGCCCGAAAACCCTCGCCCAATGCGGGCGGGGAGTAGTCACGTTCAAATACAGATTCTAGAATGATAGTTTATTGCCACTCGAATTAGCTTTCTCCACCGAAGCGATATTAATATCCATACAAATTTTTTATGAGAAATATAGGAATATAAGGAGTTTTAAAAATGCGTTGTCATGAAGTCGATTATGAGATTCTTGGTTCGGAGATGCAGTTGGTTGAAGTCGAACTCGATCCTGGGGAGACTGTCATCGCTGAAGCTGGGGCTATGACCTATATGGAGGAGGGAATCGATTATGAGACCAAAATGGGGGATGGCTCTAATCCCGAAGAGGGACTTATGGGCAAGCTCTTTTCAGCAGGCAAGCGGGCCATTACCGGTGAGTCAATTTTCACTACTCACTTTAGCAACCGAGGTTCAGGCAAGCAACGCGTCGCATTTTCAGCGCCTTATCCTGGAAATATCGTACCATTGAATATGGCTCAGCTGGGTGAAAAGGTTACCTGTCAAAAGGATGCTTTTCTTTGCGCTGCATTGGGTACTAAGATAGATATTTCGTTTAATCGTCGAATTGGCTCGGGCCTGTTTGGTGGTGAAGGCTTCATTCTTCAATCTTTGGAGGGGGATGGCATGGCCTTTATCCAGGCAGGTGGCACCATTATTGAGAAAAAACTGAATGGAGAGACGCTGCGTGTCGATACCGGTTGCCTAGTTGGCTTCACGAATGGCGTGGCCTATGACATACAGCGTGCCGGTAATTTGAAATCGATGGTTTTCGGGGGAGAGGGGATGTTTCTCGCTACACTCAGCGGACATGGCACAGTTTGGCTGCAGAGCTTGCCTTTTTCACGCATGGCAGATCGGGTTTTGGCCAATGCCCCCTCTGCTGGTGGCAGTGAAAAAGGCGAGGGCTCAGTACTGGGAGGGATTGGGAGAATATTTGATGGTGACTGACAGGAATAATGATGTGAACTAGTGTGGTGCTTCATACAAATTGACGATGATAGAAGCCTGCTCAGGCCAGGAGAGAAGGCGCAATGCGCAGGGAATGGCTCGCCCTTTTCAACCTAAAAAGATCAGTTGGACAGCGT
>JARRQF010000091.1:0-11754 GCA_037382065.1 Candidatus Thiodiazotropha sp.
CCGCCATGTGCCGCCACAAGCGTGCTATTCACGTTGTAGCGTAATTCACCCAGTAGGTGACCCTAACCATCGAAGCTATTTTCTTTAAAATCAGAAACCTGTTATTAGAAGGGAGCGGTCAACTGATTTTTTTAGGTTTAAGGAAGCATCATGCCGCGAATCATGTAAAAGAGCAGTGCCGCCATCATGGCTGAAGTAGGTACGGTAATGATCCAGGCAGCTACGATCCTCAGAAAAGCAGAGCGTTTGACCAGTTCATGGTGGTAAACCTTTTTTAGCCCCTTTCGCTCTTTCTTGGTTAGCCCAGCCTTGCTCTTATGCTCTTTTAATTGTTTGAGCATGGCAGCTTTCTCTTCAATGCTCGATTTTTGAAACGCCTCCATAAAGTTCTCGACATCCTCACGATCAGCACCTTGATGGTGCATCTCAATCTCCTCCACCATTCGCAGATAGTTTGTCTTTAGAAATTCACGCAGGAACCCCACACCAAAGATCGCTCCTACAGCGATGTGGGTGGAACTCACAGGCAATCCAAACTGGGTCGCAATAATCACGGTGATAGCCGCAGCTAAGGCGATACAGAAGGCACGAATCTGGTCGAGCTCCGTAATCTCAGAACCGACTGTACGGATGAGTTTCGGGCCGTAGAGCGCAAGACCAATGGAGATACCCAAGGCACCAACCATCATCACCCAAAGAGGGATCGTCGCTTTGCTTGAAATACCACCAGTTGTTAGCGCATCATTGATGGCTGCCAAAGGCCCGATGGCATTCGCTACATCATTGGCACCATGAGCAAAACTAAGCATTGCCGCAGCAAATATCAGTGGTACAGTGAACAGCCGATTGACGCTTTTCTTATCATTTTGCAGACGCACCGTCAGGCGCTTGATCAACGGACTGACAATAAGTGTCACCAGAACTCCGGCAACACAACCAATGCCCAGAGCTGTCACTGGATCTATCTTCCAAAGCTTTTTGAACCCCTTTAAGGCTAAGTAGGTACTGAAGGCCCAAGCCATCACACCAATCAGTATCGGCACCATTCGAGTAGCGGCTCTGAGCATATCGGACTGGTAGGTAATGGTGCGCTTGATTAAATAGAGAAATGCTGCAGCAATGATACCGCCCAAGACAGGGGATATAACCCAGCTGAGAACTATCTGGCCCATTGTTGACCAATTTGCGATATCCCAACCACCCGCAGCAATCCCTGCGCCAAGCACCCCACCGACAATAGAGTGGGTGGTAGAGACGGGTGCACCAAGGATGGTTGCCAGATTGAGCCATAAAGCACCTGCTAACAGTGCCCCCATCATAAGCCAGATAAAGGTGTCTGTATCATTAATCAGAGCTGGATCAATAATACCCTTCTTTATGGTGCCGACCACTTCACCGCCTGCTACCAGGGCACCCATCGCTTCAAAGATCGCCGCAATCAGGATGGCGCCGGTTAAGGTGATCGCACGGGATCCAACGGCTGGGCCTACATTATTGGCCACATCATTGGCGCCGATATTCATGGCCATGTATCCACCAATCATCCCGGCCACTACCAGCAAATGGCTGACGCTACTACTCTTAGACCCAACAAACAGCATGATCCCCACAATAAATAGGAATGCAACACCAAGCCTCAATAATTCTTTGCGATTCACCCAGGTAGCCTGTTCAATTTCAGCAATCTTTTCGAGTTCCATGGTACCTTTTTACTTCAATCTAAATTTCGCAGTTGACCGGGAATATTTGATATGGAGATATGTATGGATATTATTGATAGAGATCAGCAAGAAAAAACCTGTAGGTACATTATCCTAAAAAGATCATGAACCTCTGAATCACATCTGAGCTGGATCAAGAGTAAACCGGGCAACTTTACCCTTGGTAAAGGACTTTAGATCAATAGGTTGACCATCAACACTCAATTTCACCACAGATGCGTCTCCAAAAACAATACTGAAAGGTCCATATTGACTGTTCAGTCGACGCACTGTGCCAGAACGCATTTCACCTATGATTCTCGCGTCGCCAGCCTGATCTCTGACTTCAACCCAGCATGCTCCACTAAATTCAAAAATCAGGAATTTCGATACGCCTGGAGTATTGGTGGCAGTCTCTGGTTGTTGCTCATCTGACGGGGTAAGACCCATATCGGGCAGCTCGCTGACCATGCTTGATTCAAGTGATGTTTCGACTTGCAGTGGTTTAGCATCGAACGACTCTTGGACGGGCGCGAATGGCTTAGTAGTTAACGAAATGTCTAATTCTGGAGCTTGCTTGAGCTTTTCGGAAACTATCTCAGCCTCGGAAGTCGGTTGTGCGGTAACTTCTTGCGGTGGGGCTGTCTCTATTTGTGGTACTAGATTTTCCTGGGGAGTTTCAAGGGTCTGCTCCTTGGCGGGAATAGGCAGAGGCTCTATCAGTTCCGCTCGATTTAACCACCAAAAAATCAGCATGACCACCAGAGTAAAAAGAATTCCCCAGGTTATCAATCGTATGATTCCATGACTACTGTGCAACGATGTAACCTGGGTATTTTTCTGTTGTGAGGGGACCGCTACGCTCTCTTCGACCGGTGGTTGCAATCTCTGATAGGAGGCGATCACAGCATCTTCATTCACGCCAAGTAAACGGGCATAGTTTCGCAAGTAGCCTTTGATAAAAACTGGCCCTGGCAATCGTTCATAATCATCCAATTCAAGGGCATTGACAGTCGGCACAGGAAGATGCAGCTGAGCCGCCACTCCAGCTATCTCAATCCTTTGGCTTTGACGTAGCTTTCTTAACTGAGAACCAGGTCCTTGATAGGAAGCTGGCGCTGTATCTTGTTCACTGTTTTTCGCGGCATTCATTGCGATTTTTCTACTTTGTAGAGCTTCTGTATCTCAGGAGAATCAGGAAAGTCTTTAAGTAGCTGTTTTTTATAGTCGTTAGCTTTGGCAAAACCCTTGAGTTGTTTCTCGATCTGTACGCCTAGCCATAGTGATGCTGCTGTAGGCTGGGCCACTCCGTGATACCGCTCCAGGTAGGCTCGTGCCGAGAGGTACTTTTCCTGTTCCAGCAAGAGCACAGCCATTTGATAAAGCGCAGTAGCATATTTGGGATTTGCGGTCAGAGCTTTGCGATAAAAATTTTCGGCTTTGGCCTTGCCTCCAGTGCGCTCGATGCACAATCCGGCATTGGTCAATGCCACCCAAGGTGTGGGATAGAGTGGATTGGATAACGCCTTCTGAAAATCAGCATTCGCTTTTTCAAAATTGCCTTGGCGACAAAGATAGCTGCCCCGCGCATTGCGGATATAGGGGTCTTGTCCATCGAGTTTTACGGCTTTATCGAAGTGCTTTCCTGCCAGGTCACGTTCGCCAAGCTGCTCATAGATAATAGCAATAACATTCTGTGCATCGGGATAGTCGCTATCTACCTCTATGGCCTTTTTGAGCTTTTTTAGAGCCACGGCACTTTGACCATCCCGCATATAGGCCATACCCATTTCCACGTAGATCCTGGCTGGACTATTGCTATTCTCCCGCCCAAGACTCCCTGTTGTATCATTCATTTTTTCCTGAGAGGTACAGCCCGTCAGAATAACGATAAACAATAGCAGGCTGATGTTCCAATATTCATTTCTAAATATCATGAAATACCCTGTTTGAGATTGTCCGGTCCGTCAACACACAACTGCCGACTACTACGATCCTTAACTTTACCAACTAATTGGCCACAGGCGGCATCAATATCCTCTCCGCGAGTTTTGCGCGTCGTAGCGATGATACCAGAGCGTTTCAGGCGCATCCGAAATACCTCAACCTGCTCAGGAGAAGATGCCTGGTAGTCGCTTCCCGGGAAAGGATTGAAAGGAATGAGATTAACCTTCGAGGGAGTACCTTCCAAAAGACGGATCAATGCCTTGGCATGGTGCAATGAATCATTAACACCATCAAGCATGACATATTCCCAAGTCACTTTACGCCGCTTGTCACCGCTTACGAATTCGCGGCAGGCGGGAATCAGCTCTTCCAAGGGATATTTTCGATTGATCGGTACCAAAATATCTCGTAATTCATTGCTAGGCGCATGCAACGACACAGCCAAACTGACATCACTCACGTCGCTAAGGCGCTTGAGCGCAGGGACGATACCAGAAGTACTGATGGTCACTCGGTATTTGGAGATCATATAGGCCAGATCATCCTGCATGATATTCATGGCAGTAACCACTGCATCCAGATTTGCCAGCGGTTCTCCCATCCCCATCATAACCACATTACTGGGGGCTTGGCCAAGCTTGCGGCTGGCCACCCAGACTTGTCCAATGATTTCGGCAACCGAGAGGTTACGATTGAAGCCCTGTTTCGCGGTGGAGCAGAAACTGCAATCCAGGGCGCATCCCACCTGAGAAGAGACGCAAATGGTGTTACGTTCATCATCGGGGATACACACCGTTTCGATGCGTTGGCCATCTTCGAGTTCCAGAAGCCATTTGCGGGTACCATCAATCGCTGGTTGCTCAAACACTAGTTGTGGAAGCTTGACTTCAGCCTTCTCATACAACTGCTCGCGCAGACGTTTGGAAATATCGGTCATGGCGGCAAAATCAGTGACCCCATGTTTGTGAATCCATTTGAAAACATTGCGGCCATGGAAGGCTTTGGAGCCGAGTTGGAGAAACAGCTTCTCCATCCCTTCCTGATCGAGATTCAAAAGATTGATTTTAATGGTTTCGTTAGCCAAGATAGGTGGTTCGCAAAGCTGATCCAAGGAGAGGGTTCTGAAGAAAACCCATAATATTACAAAGCGTTAGTTTAAACCTGCCAGAGCTGGCTGGCAATTGCGCTGAGCATCGATTGATCATATGAGCCGCTTTACCATATTCACATCAGGCAGATGCTCGATTTTAGACAGTAAACGACTAAGCTGTTTCATATCCTTCACCTCAATGGTAAAGCGCATTGTGGCGGAATCGGTCTTGCGATCACTGTTAGTATTAACTCCAATCACATCTACATCTTCACTTGTAAGCACGGCAGAGATATCTCTGAGCAGACCTTTGCGATCGCTGGCGATCACCATAAAATCGACGGCATAATCACTCTCCTGCTGTTCGTCGCTCCAGTGAACCGAGATCAGGCGCTGTTTCTCTTCATCTGGCAGAGCACGAATATTCGGACAGTCGCGACGATGTACAGTAACACCTCGGCCCCGTGTCACATAGCCGGTGATCAGATCGTAAGGAACAGGTTTGCAACAGCGAGCAATACTGGTCATAAGGTCATCGACACCAGCTACCACCACTTCACCTTTTACCGCTGCTTGGTTGGGTGGTGTTTGAGGAATCGGCCGAGAGCGTGCTGCCGGTTTCTCTCTGCCTCCAAAACTGGCCACCTGAATAGGTGATAGGTCTCCCCTACCGATTGCAGCATAGACATCCTCACCATGCTGTAAATTATACTTTTTGGCAACTTTTTCCAGATCTGGCTTTTCACTGATCGAAAGCCTTATCATCTCCCGATCTAATGCGGAATGCCCCATTTCGACATGGTGTTCATAATCGAGTAGTTTGAACCACTGTTTAACTTTATTACGCGCTCTAGAGCTGTGCAGATAACCCAGGTGTGGATTGATCCAGTCACGACTTGGTGTGCCGTTTTTTGCGGTCAAAACCTCAATGGTCTCGCCACTTCGAAGAGGCCGATTCAACTGCACGATATGGCCATCCACCATGGCACCACGGCATTGATGTCCGATATCAGTATGGATGGAGTAGGCAAAATCCAGAGGTGTGGAACCCACAGGCAACTCAACCACCTTACCCTTTGGAGTGAGAACATAGATCCTAGTTGACTCCATCTCCTGATCGAAGGAATCCAGCAACGCCTCTGTCTCTGGCCCAACATCCTTCCTTTCCAACCATTGACGCATCCAGACGATACGCCGCTCGAAGTCGGCATCCTGTTTGGTATTTTCCTTGTAACGCCAGTGTGCGGCCACACCCAGCTCAGAATGGTGGTGCATTTCATGGGTTCTGATCTGCACTTCCAGAGTCTTATCTTCTGGTCCGATGACTGCAGTATGGATGGAGCGATACAAATTGGCTTTGGGAGTAGCAATATAATCATCAAACTCACCCGGGATATGCCTCCATAGCCCATGCACAACACCCAGGGCGGCATAGCACTGTGCAACATCCTCTACCAACACCCGCACAGCACGCAGATCGAAAATCTGCTTGATATCCACAGATTTTCGCTGCATTTTACGCCAAATGCTGTAGATATGTTTTGGTCGACCGTTAATCTCTGCCTGTACCCCGGCAGCAAGAAATTTCTCCTGCAGCAGCTCGATAACTTCATGGATGAACTGCTCTCGATCAGCACGTCGGCCATCAAGCTGGCTGGCGATACGTTTATACTCTTCTGGCTGAAGAAAGCGCAGTGTTAGATCTTCAAGCTCCCATTTGATCTGCCATATACCCAGACGATTGGCCAGGGGAGCGTAGATATCCTGGGTCTCCTTAGCCAAACGATGGCGAAGTTCTGGCGATAGGGTACGTGCGGTGCGCATCAGATGCAGTTGTTCAGCAACTACCACCAGCACCACCCGCACATCCTCAGCGATGCCTAACAGCAGGCGGCGCAGGTTTTCTGCATGCTCTTCCTCATCCTCTGCGGATACCTCTGTCGAGAGGTCGGTGAGTTTACCAATACGCGCCAGATCATCCACCATATGTGCGGTACTGCCACCTACCCTCTCCTCTAGTTTATCCAGCTTTACTAATGACTCATGAAGTACCCCTAACAGTATGGCTGCTGCCACAGTTTCACGGTCCATACGCAGGCTCGCGAGTATCTCCGCAACGCTAAGTGCATGGCGTATCTGACTCTCTCCATTCAAAACCTGTCGTTCAGGATGGGCGCTTAGTGCAACCTCAACGGCCAGGCGAAAATAGTCCCTGTCATCTTGAGTAAACTCTTCGGGCAGCAAAGCCAGCCAATGCTCAATGGCCGAAGCATCGATCGTTTCGCCTTCTGGGAGACTGTTGCTGGTTGTAACCATATTTTCTTATCGCTCCCTATGCCTGGCTCGCAATCAGATTCAATCGAGCATATGACTGACCAGACCATCAGCCAGTTTAGGTTCAAACCAGGTCGATTTGGGCGGCATCACTTCGCCAGCATCCGCCACAGCCATTAGCTCTTCCATACGGGTAGGATAGAGTGAAAAGGCAACGGCCATTTCTCCAGAGTCAACCCGCTTTTCGAGACCTTCCAATCCGCGAATACCCCCTACAAAGTCGATGCGGGCATCTCGTCGTGGGTCACTGATACCGAGAACTGGCTCAATCAGATTATCTGCCAATAAACTGACATCCAGTCGAGCTACTGGGTCCTCTGATGGAATCTTCTCGGGATTGAGACGTAACCGATACCATTGATGATCCAGATACATACCAAATTCTGCTGGCTGTTGAGGCTTCACTGGCTGTTGGCTCGGCCTGACCTGAAAGGCCGACTCAACCTTTTCAAAAAAATCCGCTTTATCGAGTCCATTCAGATCTCTTACCACTCGATTGTAATCAAGGATCTGCATCTGATTGTGGGGAAAAATAACGCTCAGAAAATAGTTATAGGACTCCTCTCCTGTGTGGTCAGGATTAGCGGCTTTGCGTGCAGCACCAACCCTGGAGCCCGCTGCAGAACGATGATGTCCATCTGCAACATAGAGGGCCTTCATAGCATCAAACTGTTCTGTAAGTTGTGCTACCGCCCCTTCATCATCCAACACCCAAATCTCATGACGCACCCCATCTACAGCGGTTACATCCATATCTGGTTTGCTTTCTGATACCTGACGCAGCTGTTCATCCACAGCAGGAGCGCTAGGGTAGACCAGGAACACAGGGCCAGTCTGGGCGTTCAGAGCATCTACCTGGCGTACCCGGTCATCCTCCTTGGCGGGACGGGTGAACTCATGCTTTTTGATGCGGTTAGTGTCGTACGCTTCCACCGAAGCAGCAGCCGCCAATCCGGTCTGAACATGATCGCCCATAGTTAACCGATAAACGTAGTAGCTTGGCTTAGCATCTCGAATCAGAATAGCCTCTTTCTGCATTCTAGCCAAATTCTCAGCGGCTTTGGCGTAAACTTCTGGAGCATAGGGATCAGTACCAGGTGGAAGATCGATTTCTGGCCTCGAAATGTGCAGAAAGCTCCAGGCGCGGTCTTTTGCCATCTCCCGCGCCTCAGCCTCGTTCATCACATCGTAAGGCGGCGCGGCCACATCGGCAGCACGACCTTCAGCGGGGCGTAGTCCGGGAAAAGCTCTGATCAGCGGCATGCTTGTTTCCTCATATTTGAATAGTGATTATAAAGTACAAAGTGACAGCGAGGTGGGATTGTTTCAAAAGAGCAAGTGGATAATCAAGCTGACCCAGCCATTCATGTCAGAATTATCCTACTCTAAAGTGAGAACAAGGCAGCAACCCTTGTAACACAAGATCACATAGAATGGCACCTGTCGCAGAAACGGACGCCACGGAAGCCTCAAATGCATAAGGAGGTATAGGACTGATTCCATTTGCCAACCAATCAGCGCGACCTGAAATTCCGGTATCCACGGAATGGGTATCGGGATTTTCTATTCCCAACTTGAAAAATAAAATCTGCTTCTGGACCAAAGCCATAGATTCAAATCTGGCCTAACAAGCCACCATCAACCCGCCAAAGTAACTGTTCTGGTCCATTAAATGCCTGCCATAGTTGTCGGTACGTCCGCCCTTCCACGGGGTGAAGCTCATCACCCGCCACCTCCGAAAGGGGTAGCAGTACAAAGGCATAGCGCAAAACTTCATCTCTCGGCAATTGAATAGAGCCCGAATCGATGACCTGATCTCCGTAGGTTAGCAGGTCGATATCGAGAGTCCGCGAGTCAAAGCCATCCCCTGAACGCTGACGACCATGGAGCGCTTCGATCTTCTTCAAAACCGCAGTCAGTGCGACAGGAGCCAGATCAGTATCGATTCCTACCACCAGATTGAAAAAGTTATCTCCTGTAAAACCCACTGCTTCGCTCTCATAAACTGGAGAAACGCTGATCTCATCAAACATCTCTCGCAGCTCATCGACAGCCTGCGGAATATGCTTCAGGGGCGATATATTACTACCCAGACTCAACCAAGCCCGCACCGGATGATGCTCAGTCACGCTGCCCTCGCTCAATAATCACCCCCACATCCCGAGCCGCACTGACAGCACCTACCTTATTCAAGGTCAATCGCACCCAAGGCACCTGAAACTCATCCAACACAATCATCGCGCATCGTTCTGCCAATGTCTCCACCAGTTGAAACTCACTCTCGCGTACGAAATCGACCAGACGCCGACTCACCGCCTTGTAGTCCAGGGTATCATCAATGGCATCGGTACGAGCAGCCTTCTCAATATCAGCTCCCATCTCCAGATCAAATACAACGGTCTGTCTAATCTCCCGCTCCCAGTCATAAATGCCAATGACGGTGTCAATGCGCAGATCCCGAATGAAAACAATATCCATAAGTCTTTAACCTTAAAAGATCAGTTGGAGAGTGTGAAGTCTGTGCCTGTGGTAACGCAGGACAAGGGTCGCCCCTGCACATCCTGTGCTCGCGATACTCGTGCATCCATGCACGGCGTACAATAGCCCACTATTCCAAGGAGTTGCAACGCCGCCATGTGCCGCCACAAGCGTGCCATTCGCACGGTAGCGTAACTCACCCAGAGGGTGACCAAGTCTATCGAACAATTTTTCAGCAAAAATAGCAAATTAGTCATAGAATGGAGCGCCAATTGATTTTTTAGGTTTAACATCTGTCTGGAAAAAACACCCATAGTATGATGAGGATGGGTAGTGCGCAAACCCCGAATTCATCCTGTTTACCGCTTGACCTGATATAGTGCATAGGGTTCCAATTAGTTTCCGCTATTAACCACTGATCTCTGCCCCAAGGTAATAATATGCCAAATCAAATAGTGCATTTTTCATACAACCATGGAGTGAGTTGATGATTATCCACGCCATAATCGTCCTCACCGCCTATCTGTTTGGTTCGATATCCAGTGCGATCATCGTCTGCCGCTTAATGGGTCTGCCAGATCCACGCAACCAGGGATCCAATAACCCTGGTGCCACCAACGTGCTGCGAATCGGAGGAAAAAAGGCGGCCGCTATCACGCTATTCGGTGATATGGTCAAAGGTTTGATACCAATGCTGATTGCCCATCTACTCAAGGCTCCCCCCCTGATTCTTGCGCTAACCGGTCTGGCCGCATTTCTTGGGCATCTCTATCCCTTGTTCTTTAACTTCAAAGGGGGCAAGGGAGTCGCCACAGCTCTGGGGGTTCAATTTGGCCTGTATTGGGGGGTAGGCCTCAGCGTTGCTTTGGTCTGGCTATTCATGGCCAAAGTCGCCAACATCTCTTCTCTTGCTGCTCTGGTTTCCATGGCTCTGGCCCCCCTATTCATCTGGCTCATATGGCCAGAACCTGTACTGGTAATTGCGCAAATCGTGATCAGTGGAATGCTATTCTGGCGACATCGTTCAAATATCTCCAATATACTAAAAGGAGCTGAGGGAAAGATCGCCAATAACGAAAACAGTACCTCATAGAGAGCCATCATTAATGCCTAACAGCCATACCACCGAATACGCTCACCAGATCACCTGTATTGATACCTTTTATCGGGGTCCGGAGGTGGCTGCCTGCTACCTGCTCCAATCAGAGGAGGAAGCAGTATTCATCGATACCGGCACCAGCCTTAGCACTCCTCACCTTATGACTGTATTGGAGGCAAAAGGCATTCAGCCATCGCAGGTCAAATATGTCATTCCCACCCATGTCCATCTGGACCATGCTGGTGGGGCGGGTACATTGATGCAGCAGCTTCCTGAAGCCTCGCTGGTAATCCATCCCTATGGCGCCAAGCATCTAATCGACCCATCAAAACTTTCTGCGGGCGCCGCAGCAGTTTATGGTGAGGAAAAATTCAAGCAGGATTTTGGTGAAATTATTCCAATAGCGGAAGAACGAGTTATCGAAGCACCTGATGGTTTTGAACTGACCTTCGGCACGAGGAAACTGCTCTGCCTGGACACCCCTGGACATGCACGCCACCATATCTGCCTATATGATGAATTGAGCAAAGGCATCTTTAGCGGCGACACCTTCGGCATCTCATACCATAAGTTCGATACCCCACAGGGAGCATTCATACTCCCCACCACCACACCGATCCAACTCGACCCTGAAGCCTGGTATACCACGCTTGATCGGCTTATGGCATTGAATCCAGAGCGGATCTACCTCACCCACTATGGCGAAGTCAGCAAACCTGGTGTTTTAGTCCAACATCTGCGTCAATACCTAGAAGCCTTTACCCAGATCGCTCTCGCTTCAGAAGCCACGCCTGGTAAGGCGCGTGTTGCCTCTCTGCAGAGTCAGCTATTACAGTGGTTAATAGAAAAACTACAAGCTCATGGCTGCCAATTCGCACCAGATAAGATTGAACAACTAATGGCAATGGATCTTGAACTAGATGCCCAGGGACTCGATGTGTGGCTGACTCGTCGTGAAAAGGCATAGATGGTGATTTCGCGCTCTGGGTTCGTAAGCTACAGCGTGCCATTCATGCTGTAGCGTGATTCACCCAGTAGTGACCATAACCATCGAAGCTATTTTCTTTAAAATCAGAAACCTGTTATTAGAAGGGAGCGGTCAACTG